>JAPKZO010000022.1:128756-142565 GCA_026393755.1 Acidobacteriota bacterium | reverse complement strand
GGAGCGGAGTCGGGCCGTGATCGGGACGTCGCGCGAGGGCGTCGCGACGCGGCTGGCCGCCGCGCAGGCGCGGTTTGGCGGGGGGCAGGACGAGGACGTCACGGCCGAGGCGCGGCGCCTGCTCCGGCTGCACGGCCTGGCGGGGGCCCGGATGGATACGGCCGCGCTTGAGGACACCGGTGGCACCGTGCTGTGGGTCATACACGGCGCCACGGAGACGGGCGAGTCAGTCGCGGTTCATCTGGAGCCGCTGACGGGTAAACTGCTGGCGTGGCACGTGGGAGGTGAGCGATGAACCGCCGACCACTCGCAGCGACAACGTGGCCGGCCGCGGTCGCTCTCATCATGGGCGCCGACAATCCTCCGCAGCCGCGGCGTGCGGCTCACGACCTCGTGACGGCCGGTTTCCTGATCGTGCTGGCGCTGTTGCTGCCGACCTCCGTGCTGGCGCAGTCGGGGCAGATCGTCGAGTACTACCACCTCGATGCGCTGGGGTCCGTGCGCGTCGTAACCGATCAGACGGGGCAGGTGGTCGCGCGCCACGACTTCCTGCCGTTTGGAGAGGAGTGGAATCCGCCGGCGAACGCGAAAGAAAAGAAACTCTTCACCGGCCACGAGCGGGACGCCGACACAGGGCTCGACTACTTCGGCGCGCGGTACTACCGGCCGCAGGTCGGGCGATTCACCACGATCGATCCGCTACAGACGACTGCGGAGAATCTTGTCGACCCGCAGCGGTGGAACCGGTACGCGTACGTCCGGAACAATCCGCTGCGGTTCACAGATCCAGACGGACGGTGTGTCTATCCCGGTGCCGACTGCGGCCAGTTCCTGCTCGGCGCAGCAAAGGCTGTGGCGAACATCGGACCGGACACTATCAGTCTGCTGAACGCCGCCACGAACCTGGTCATTGCCCCGGTAACAGACTTCAGGTTTTCGGCGCTGTCTCGCTTCGAGGCTGCCAACGAAGACCAGCGGCGCGGCATGATCGCGGGTAACATAGCGATGGTGTTCGGTGCGGCGACGAAGGCAGTGGGCGCCGCGATGGAGTTGTCTGCTGTCGAAGCAGGAGGGTTACGGACTACGCTTCATGGCGCGGAAAGGCTCGCCGGCCCCGCAGCGACTCGGGGTGGTGTACTGAGCGCTTCCGAAGTGCTTGAGGTCCAGGCACAGGGCCGGGTCATGGTCCAAAGCGACGGGGCCGCGGTCCGCATTCTCGAGGCGGGGAGCGGCCGCTTCAGCGTGGTGGTCCAAGGTGAGCGGGGCATCGTAACGACGTTCAAGAATTTGTCGCAAAAGAGTCTCGACAAGCTCGGCAGGAACTATGGGTGGAGAGAACCAGAATAGCGTCGTGTGTTGCTTCTGCGGGCGGTCTCTGACAATGAGTGATGCGGTACAGTTGCTGGTGATCCCGCCAGGCCAGCCCGATGAGGGGCAGACACTGTACTGTCACCGTGATCACTTGAGAACGGCCGTGCACTCATCAATTCCGTTGCATCCCGACATCAGCGAGGTCCGGCTGGACACTGAATAGGCCGTGAGGAAACCGCTCGGAGTTGTGAAGGGAAAGAAGAGAGCGCGAGCGGGCGGAGGAAGTGTCCGTCAGAGTATTGACGGCGCCGGCGGTCGCCGCTGTGGCCGCCCTGGGCTTCACCGAGCGGCAGGCGCGCTTCCTGGTGCTCATGCTGGAGCATTCAGGAGTGTGTCTACCGCGGCAGTACCGGGCCTTCGCAGGTGTCGCGCACGGGCGCCACTCGCTCGCCTTCTTCGCTAAGCTGATCGCCGGCGGTTTGGCGACGACTGATCTCGCCGCGCCGGCGCACGCGGGACGGATTTGCCATGTGCAGTACAAGCCCTGGTACCGGCTGTTGGGCGAGCCGGATCACCGGCACCGGAAGCCGATGAGTGTGGGGCGCGCGGTGGCCATAATGCGCGCTTCGACGCTCGGCTTAGTACGGATCGCCGCTGCGATACGCCCGACTTCGAGTTGATCCGAGCCCCCCCCTGTCCCTGACAGTCGGGCTCGGACACACGGTCATCGGGGCCGGGCACTCCGCGGCCTGGGACGCGGCCGATGAGGCGGTGAAGGTCGAGGCACGGCGCTTGCTCCGGCTGCACGGCCTGACCAGCGACCGGATTGATACGGCCGCACTTGAGGACGTCGGTGATCATGTGGTCTGGGTGACGCACGGCGCCACGGAGACAAGCGAGTCAGTCGCGGTTCATCTGGAGCCCTTGACGGGTAAACTGCTGGCGTGGCACGTGGGAGGTGAGCGATGAGCCGCGGACTGTTCGCCACGATCAGTCGCGTTCTCGCGGACGCAGGGGTCACCCGCGCTGTTCGCGCGACCTCGCCGGCCCCGCGCTGGCGGCAGGCGGCTCACGATCGCGTGACGGCCGCTTTCTTCATCGGGGCGGCGCTGCTGCTGCCAGCACCGGCGTTCGCGCAGTCGGGGCAGATCGTCGAGTATTACCACCTCGACGCCCTGGGCTCCGTGCGGGTCGTGACCGATCAGAACGCGCAGGCCGTGAGCCGCCACGACTTCCTGCCGTTTGGGGAGGAATGGAATCCGCCGGGGAACGCGAAAGAGAAGAGACTCTTCACCGGGCACGAACGGGACGCCGACACGGGGCTCGACTACTTCGGCGCGCGCTACTAGCGGCCGCAGGTCGGGCGGTTCACGACGATCGACCCGCTACAGACGACTGCGGAGAATCTTGTCGACCCGCAGCGGTGGAACCGGTACGCGTATGTCCGGAACAACCCACTGCGGTGGGTGGACCCGGATGGAAGACTCACTGACGATCCACCAGGCCAAACCAAACGAGAGACCTTCGAGCAATACTGCATTAGGGTATACGGGAAGTTCAATCCGGAGGTGTCACCCACTCCGCCATCCCATGAACTACGAGACGAGGCTATCAAACGCGCTGTGCCAATACAGGACCAAGTCGATGAGTTGGTGAGCGTAACCCATCGGGAGTGGGGATTCGACGTGCGATTGGTTGACGGAAGACTCGCGGTGCGCGGTCCCTACACCGACAATGACGCGGGCGGCGTGTGTTCCAGAAATGGAAAAGGAACTTTCAGTCTCATGGGACACGGTCACCCGGGCAAGGAAGATTTTGGGGAGTCTGAGCCCTCCGGCTTCGCTTCCGGAAGGGGCGGCGATAAGGCGCTAGCGATCCGCTTTCCGACGGTGATCCTCCTCTTTGCGCAACCCGGAGGGCAACGGTAGGAGTTCACAGGGGGCAACCTGCGTTTCATGAAATAGGCGTCACGTCTCTCGGTATTGCGAGGGTCGGCGCAGGTTCTGTATGGAGCGATGTGTATGAGAATCCGGTGGCGTACTCTGATCGTCATCTCGATACTGATGCTCGTGAACTGCGCGAACCCGGGCAAGGTCGCGCCAACCCAAGACGGTCCTGCCAAATTGCAAGCCCGACTCGAAGCTGCCATCAACGATCAGGACTTTGATGGCGTGCGATCCACCCTTGCTGCGGGCGCTCGTGCCGACCGGGCCCTCCCCTCCCGGAAGCGCCCGCTCAACTGGGCCGTCCATCTGGAGAACCTCTCCATTGTGCGGCTGCTTCTGCGATCGGGTGCTGATCCCAACCAACTTGACGGGTTTGCATCGAGTCCCCCGCTTGCTGCCGCGGCCCGCGCAAGCAGCAGAGCCTTTGTGGATGAGTTGATCAAGGCCGGAGCAGATCCTAACAAGCGATTCGGTGACGGCTTGGGCTGGACGGCGCTCGGGCTTGCGGCAATGGATGTCGGAGGAAGGGCGATTATCCCGCTCATCGACGCGGGAGCGGACGTCAATGCCTGGAATCTCGTGCCGGCCTCTGACTATCCCAAGGGCTATCGTGCTGGCAGAGCGGAGGGCCGTACGGCGCTAATGCTGGCGGCTGAGCACGGACTGTATATCAACGTCATCATGCTCCTCGACCGCCGAGCAGACCCGACGCTGCGCAACGAACGCGGGAAAGCAGCCATCGATCTGATGAGCGATCCGACGGCAGACATCCGAAAGGCCCTGACGCATCCGGAGCAATTCAACCCGTTCCTGAAGCGGTGACGGGGGCCAGCGCACGGGGTGCGGGTTCCGCGATGGCTGCCTTCTGTATGACTCGCCGGGCGCTGTCGTCGAGCCGAGTGGAGCAGTCGCCGGGTGGACCGGTCCGGAAAAACGGCAGCGGGGCCGCGACCGGCGGCCTGCTGGCGCTGGCCGCCCACGGGAGACGCGCGTCCGCTCGGGCCCGACCGGCCCGCGTGGCCGTGGTGGCTGGTGGCCGCGCTGGTCGGCCTGACGCTCACGGGCCTGCGCCTCGTCCTGGGGCAGGGTCGGACCGTCGGAGCCGGTCTGCGTGCACAGCAGACGTGGATCGTGCTGATCCTGGCGTGGCTGGTCGGGGTAATGGGGGTGCGCGCGCAGGAGGTCGCGCCTGCGCCGCCGGCGTCGGCGCTGCAGGCGGTGCATGCACTGCTGGCGCTGAGCTACCCGGAACTGCGCGCGTCGGGGCTGGAACTCCGGGCGGTGCCGACGCCGGACGGGGTCGTGATGGAGTTTGCGGAGCGGGGCCCGGCCGTGGCGGACCTGGTGGCGCGCACGGCGCCGCGGCCCGCCCAACTAGCGGCAACGGTGACGCTGGATGGCGCGGTTTGGCGGGGGACAGGATGCGGACGTCACGGCCGAGGCGCGGCGTCTACTCCGGCTGCACGGCCTGACCGGCGCCCGGATTGATACGGCCGCGCTTGAGAACGTCGGTGACCATGTGGTCTGGGTGACGTACGGCGCCACGGAGACGGGCGAGTCAGTCGCTGTTCATCTGGAGCCGCTGACGGGTAAACTGCTGGCGTGGCACGTGGGAGGTGAGCGATGAGCCGCCGAACATTCGCAGCAATGACTTGGCCGGCCGCGGTCGCTCTCATCATGGGCGCCGAAAATCCTCTGCGGCGGCGGCATGCCACTCACGATCTCGTGACGGCCGGTTTCCTCATCGTGGCGGCGCTGCTGCTGCCGACCTCCGTGCTGGCGCAGTCGGGGCAGGTCGTCGATTACTACCACCTCGACGCCCTGGGCTCCGTGCGGGTCGTGACCGATCAGACGGGGCAGGTGGTCGCGCGCCACGACTTCCTGCCGTTTGGGGAAGAATGGAATCCGCCGGGGAACGCGAAAGAGAAGAAACTCTTCACCGGCCACGAGCGCGACGCCGACACGGGGCTCGACTACTTCGGCGCGCGCTACTACCGGCCGCAGGTCGGGCGGTTCACGACGATTGACCCGGTCTACACGTGGTCGGAGAACCTCGTCGACCCGCAGCGGTGGAACCGATACGCGTACGTTCGGAACAACCCCCTGAAGTTCGTGGATCCAGACGGGCGCGACGCTCTTTGGGTGACGTCCCCGGACGGAAAGCTGGCCACTCTCGTCATCCCAGTCCACTTCGTCGGAAAGGGTGCTACTCCTGACGTGATTAGGAACATCGAGCAGCGAGCGAATCACCTCGGGACCGGGGATCCACTGATTTCGGTTCTGGTCATAGCTACCGACAAGCCGATAGGTGGCGTGCTCAACACCATGGATCTGTCACAGAGCAGGGACCTCGCGACGTGCGGGCAGGGAGGAGAGTGCGCAAACGAGTTGGGTGGGACAAGAGCTCACATTGACACCAGTCAACCTGGCGCGGAAGGTGCGGGCGTTCATGACACCCTACACTTTTCTGGAATTCGCGAAGCCTACGACCCCGTCACGGAGCACGGGGTGCGAACTGGCGCTGTACCGAAACCCGGCTACTCGGACAGCAACATCATGGCCTCACGGAACGGGACGCGGCTCACTCCGGTTCAGCTCCAGCAGGCCAAGGACAACCCGAGCACGAAGGCATGCACACTTGGCGCGAACGGGGTCCTTGCTTGCGGGAAGTAACGAACGGTCCAGACGGAGCGGATGTCGACGTGTCGCCAGAGCCAGAAGATGGTGCGGCAACGCTGCGTCGACTAACCACGGTTCAACGTCCTCGAGGCGGTCCGCCTCGCGATCAAGGAGGAAGAGGTGATGCGGAGGACTTGGTTGGTACTAGGGGCCGGTATTGTCATCACCCTGTGGGCGGTCGCCCTGGTGTGGCACTGGTGGCCGACCGACAGCGGCCCACTGCCACCTGTACAGGTCGAGCATGTAGAGCAGCTCGTTCCCCCAGCACCACCAGGCACAGCGGAGGACAGGGGGAGCTTTGTGCTCACGGCTGCCTGCCGAAAGTTGAAGTCCCCGTTTCCGATTGTCCTCGTGGTCAGTGGTGACGATGGTGCGACGCTGAGGTTTGCGCATGAATTCGATGCGGCACTCAGTGCGTCGCCGCGTTTGCATCGCGTAGACCAGGTTCGCGAATGCTCACTGGTTGCGTATGTTCCTACTCATGTGGCGTGGAGGGACTTCAATAAACGGACGATGATTAGCTATCGAGTGAACGTCTTTCGGCAGAGTGGTCCCTCCCTCGGCAGCTACACAGGATCGTGTTGGCTGGACGAGGCCGCAAAGTGCGGCGCACGCGCTGCCGAGGACGTGGTGGCCGCAGCCGAACGCGACCGCTGAAGAGAAACGAAGCGTCGTGGGGGCCCCCTCGACGTTCGTGCGGTGGAAACTGCCGTCGGCCGTTCCAATGGCATTCGATCGGTGAGCCGCCACGACTTCCTGCCGTTTGGGGAAGAATGGAATCCGCCGGGGAACGCGAAGGAAAAGAAGCTCTTCACCGGCCACGAGCGGGACGCCGACACGGGGCTCGACTACTTCGGAGCGCGCTACTACCGGCCGCAGGTGGGACGGTTCACCACCATCGACCCACTTCAGACGACCGCGGAGAACCTTGTCGACCCGCAGCGGTGGAACCGCTACGCCTACGTCACGAACAATCCCCTCAAGTACACGGATCCCGACGGTAAGAACCCGCTGCTGATCATGGGAGGGATTGGGGCGGCCGTCTACGGCGGGTGGGCCATCTACCAGAACGTCTCGCACGGGCAACCCTGGTACAACAACGTGGGCGTGGAGGCGAGCAAGGGTCTGCTGTTTGGCGTGACGCTGGGATTGGCCGCGCCGGCCGTTGCGGGAATGGGAGCCGCGGACGTGGCGGGTGCTGCCCTCGGAAGCGGCGGAACGTGGGTCGCCAGCACTGAGGCGATGTCGGCTCGGCCCGCGGCCTTCCAGGCACAGGTTACTGGACGCGCTGGTGAGGTGTTCTTACTCAATGGCGTGAAGTTCGACGGCATGCTGAACAACGTGCTTCAGGAGGCGAAGGGGCCTGGTTACGCAGCGTTCGTGAAGGATGGGGCCTTCTTGAGTTGGTTCAACGGGGCCGCCGATCTCGTGGCGCAGGCACAGCGCCAACTGGCTGCGGCCGGAGGGACACCAGTACAATGGACCTTTGCAGAGGCAGCGGCTGCGGAAGCTACGCGGGCGCTCTTCAAGGCCAACGGCATCAAAGGGATTCAGATCATTGTTGGTGCTCAGTAGGACTGAGCCCCGGCTGTTCAGGTCGGTTTGAGAGACTGTGAGCCAAGCGCATGATCATCGGAGTCTATTGGACGGCGCGCCCGGAGTCCGCGGAGGAAGTAGCGAATCGACTTTCGCGGTTTCTCGGATCCTTGTCTACCAATGGAAAAGAGCTGAAGCTGGGGCAGTGGTTTCGGAAGGGATCCAGTCGGGCGTCGGCTCGTAAACGCCTGGCGACAGACGCGTCTTCGATCGCCAAGGCGCTGCGGACCAATCGCCGCGATGTGGACGGCACCGTCATGCTGGAACTCGGCTACAGGCTATCAATATGGAACGGGGACGACGTCTCGTTCGACGCGACGATAGGTAGCTTTAATGCACACGTGACAAACGCGGCGGTCTTGTCTTTCGCCGACGACGCACTGCCGCTCAGCGCCGATCAGGGGCAAACGCTTCTCGAGGCTGCGGTGTTGGCTTTCGAACCCGAGCACGGCGTTGTCGCCAGCCATAAGCAACTGCTGACGTCCAACGAAACGAGCCCCTGGGCCGCAGGTTGGTTCACCTACGATCGACAGGGGGGAGTCCGTCGGCACGTAAGTGGATGAGGGCAACCGTGGTCGGACGGAATGCCTGCGTGCGAGCTGCCGGTTTCACGGAGCGGCAGGCACGCTTTCTGGTGCTCGTCCTGGAGCACGCGGGGGTGTGCCTGCCGCGGCAGTACCGCACGTTTGCCGGCATTGCCCACGGCCGGCAGACGCACCGGTTTTTCGAACAGCTGATCACGGGCGGGTTTGCGACGACGGGCTTGTCCGCGCCGGCGCACGCCGGACGGATCTACCACGTCCAGTACAAGCCCTGGTACCGGGCGATCGGTGAGCCCGATCACCGCCACCGGAAGGCGATGAGCGTGGGGCGCGCCGTCGAACGACTCATGGTCCTCGACGGCGTGCTCGCCGAGCCGAGTATCAGCTGGCTCGGCCTGTTTCGGGACAAGGCCGCGACCTTCACGAACCCGCCCGCCGAGCGGAAGCTGGCCGGAGACCCCTGGGACTTCCAGCCATTCCCGAAGCCGAAAGAACAGTTCGCAATGGTGAAGACCCCGAAGGAAGCGCAGCACGTGCTGACGCACTTCGCGAGGGCGACCACCACGGCGAACGCATAGGGGCGGCGCTTCGTCGCTCCGAACCTCGACACTGACCCGGTCTGCGTGTGTCAATCAGCGCGTACGGCGCTTGCGCCGCTCGTTCCGCTGTGTCTGACGTCCTTCACCCATCAGAGAGGCGGCGCGCAAGGCGGCGCTGGCCGATGCCGAATCGAGCATCGCCATGCAGCAGGCCCGGATGGCCTTCGTCCAGTTGTTGCTGGAAGCGGGGGCGCACCTGGACCCCATCCGGGGCGAGCAGACCTGGACGGTGTACCGCCGGGACGGAGAGGTGGTCTTCGAGTGCCCGTTCACCGAGGTGGACATGCGCAACGCGATGCGCGTCCAGCGTGCGAATGTAGACCAGGCCGCTCGACAGACAGGTGGCGCAGAGACTCTCTACGAGGGGGACGACGACGAAGACCAGACCCCGACGATTGGGTTCTCAGGTTCGTCCGCCCGGCGGGGACACTCAGGCGCGAAGATGGCTGACCTCGTTCCGCGTGTCGGGAGTAACCTCGGATGAGACACCCTCGCCTGGTCGAGGGGCAGGGCACGTTCTGCTTCGACTTCCCGGTGATTCGGGATGTCTCGAAACCGAGCGTGACGCTCCACAAGAACGGCCGTTATCTACTCTTCAAACCCAACGACCTTGTCGCGGCCGACGTGCTCCGTGAACTCGATCTGCGGATGCAGACCACCCTGATGCGCGACGGCACGTACTTCGGCGTCACAGGTGTCCGCGTGATGGACTGGCACAAGGTCGAGTTGTGGAAGCACCTCGCCGGCGACATCGCCACGCACCCGTACTGCCAGCTTCTCCAGAGCTATGGGGTCGAGATCGGCACGTCGCCGACCCTCCAGCACTACATCCGCCGTGAGTATCCACGCCGCGTTCTGGAGGCGACGCCGTACACGGCGACCGCCGTGCAGAATGACGACGTGTCGCTGTTCGAACGGTGTTCGGTCGGGGCCAACCTCCTGTGTGTCCAGACCTTCGTGAAGCTGGGCGACGAGACACCCACCTTCGAGAAGGACAAGCGGTACATGGTGGTGCGCACCAGCGGTGAGGGTGTCGACAAGGTGGGGATCTGTACGGAGCCCATCACGCACCGCGCCGACATCACGGTGGCTGGCGAGCATCTGATCTACGAATGGTCGGCGCTCGATCTGCCGATGGAGTCGTATTTCGACGACTCCGAGAACGTCGACTTCGGTCTCGATATCCGGCAACGGTACCCGCAGCAGGTGCGACAGATGGAAGACCGGATTGCGCGGTTGCCGTTTGTGCGCCAGGCCCTCGAGTCGGGCCAGAGACACCCGTTGTACGAGCATGTCCGGTTAGACGCGGCCGAGGAAGCCCTGAAACGTGGAGTGGTGAACGGCAAACTGATGCGGCTCGGCAAGTCGTCCGAAGCGATCACCATCTGCGAGTTGTGGGGGTCGAAGAAGGTCGCGATCATCGGGACGAAGAACGTGCGCCTGTCGTTTCGTCGCGAGTTCAAACGTCTGGGGTTCACAGACCAGGACTTCGTGTTCGTGAACCGGTTGGCCGATCTGGACAAGACGGGTAAGTACTTCCTCATGACCTATGACTGGATCAAGGACATGTGGGACCCGACGGCTGGACCGCGGGATCGGTTCGAGAACTACCTCCGGCCAGTCGAACGCGTCGTACGGTCAAAGGGCGAATCGACGACGGTCCACGCCACCAATCCGTGCCCACACTGCAAGGAACCGATGTCCCGGCCAGTCCTGGAGCGTGACTCGACCGGGAAGCACACGAGTACCACGTGGACGACCACCAAGGGGTACATCTGCCGGAATCCGGCGTGTACATGGAGTTCGGACACGCGTCGCGTCACGATTGGTGAAGGACCTGCCTGGGCTGTGAAAGGTAACAAGTTGGTACATCACCAGCCTGGGACCTATGTGGACTTCGGTCTGGCCGCTCATGCGACCTGTTCGGGCGACCACATCAAGGGGCGTCAGTGCTTGGAGTGTGGGGAAACGGACGGCACCTGGCAGCCGCCGCGGTATCGCCGGCTCAAGGACCGCTTTACCGCGGTCGTGGCCGACGAGGTGCACAACGCCAAGGACTACGGCACGCAGAATGCCCGGGCGTTGTATAGCTTCCGGTCTCGCCGGAAGATCGCCATGACCGGCACCTTGCTGTCGAACTCCCCGTTGGACGCCTACTGGCCGTTGTGGTGGGCGATCGGCGGACCCCAGGAGCAGTTCCCCTATTCCCACGTGCCAGGGAAGAAGGCGTTCGAGAATCGGTTCTGCGACTTCGTCTACCTGGAGAAGCCGACCGGTGTCGTCGATGAGGAGACCGGTGAAGAGGTCATGAAGACCGTGCGGAAACGCACGCCGTTCCTGATCAACCCGCCGGACTGGTGGCGCATGATGCAGCCGAAGATCAAGCGTCGGAACTACAGCGACCCGTTGTTTCAGTCGTCCTTGGTGGAGGCCGGGATGAAGCAGCCCCTGATTTCGGTCAAAAGAAAGTCGCGTGTGCGATGCATCCGAAACAGGTGGCCCTCATGCTGGATGCCCTTCGGGACTTCAGCCAGCAGTACCAGGCGATCAAGGAGGCGGCTGAGTCCAAGAACCAGGAGATCAATCCGGCGATGGTCATTTCCAAGATGACCGCGCTTAGAAAGATAGCTACGGTGCCGGAACGTCTGAACACCGAATTGGGCACACCCGTGTATAGCGGGCCCAACGGGGGCGGGAAGTCGGTCCACATCAAGAATCTCGTGGACAAGGCCGTGTCTGAAGGCAAGAAGGTGCTCATCTTGAGTGACTTCCAACAGATGCAATCAAACTGTCAGGAGTTGCTCGCGCGGCACAACCCCATTCGGCGCGATTGAAGCCTGGTCGCAGCTGCTCGACAGCGGAGATTCCTGCGGTTGCGATTCTTGACCGGGCGGCGCTGGCATAGTACTGTGGGTTCGTCTTCAGGCCCTCTCGCGCACCTCATGGTCCAACCAGGTTCGACACCAATCAAACGGACGCCGCTGGATGCTCAGCACCGGGCCCTTGGCGCCAGGATGATCGCGTTTGCCGGATGGGAGATGCCCCTCGAGTATGCCGGGATCTCGGACGAACATCTGGCCGTCAGGACCAGGGCCGGCCTGTTCGACGTGAGCCACATGGGTCAGATCGAGATCGCTGGCAAGGCCGCGTTGGCCGCGGTGCAGTGGATCATGTGTAATGACGCGTCCCGGCTCGAAATGGGCCAGGCGCAGTACTCCGGGCTGATGACGCCGGCCGGTACCTTCGTCGACGATCTCCTCGTATACCGCCTGGCAGCGGAACACTTTCTGCTGATTGTCAACGCGGCGAATACGAGCAAGGATTACACCTGGATTGTCGAGCATATCCGGCAGTGCGGTGACGTCACGGCCCTGGATACCAGTTCCCGGTATGCCCTGTTGGCGTTGCAAGGACCTCTCGCCAGCCTGGTGATGCAGCGGCTGACGAATCTCGATCTGTCAGGCATGAGGTACTATGGGTTTGCCCACGGGGAAGTGGCGGGTGTGCGAGCGACCCTGTCGAGAACGGGCTACACGGGCGAAGACGGTTTCGAGATCTTCGTGCCGCCGAGGCAGGCGCCGGCCGTGTGGAACGCGATTCTCGAGTCGGGGAAGGACGAGGGCGTCGGTCCCGCCGGACTTGGCGCCCGCGACACACTCAGGCTCGAGGCGGCGATGAGGTTGTACGGGAATGACATCGATGCCGGCACGACCGTGCTCGAGGCCGGCCTCGGGTGGATGATCGGGTGGGCGAAAGAGACGTTCGTGGGCCGTGACGCGCTGCTGGGTCAGAAGGCGTCGGGAGTCGCGCGGCTCCTGGTGGGCTTTGAGATGACGGACGGAGCCATCGCCAGGCACGGGTATCCAGTGATGATCGACGGCCGGAAGGCTGGCGCGGTGACCAGTGGAACACGAACACCCTTCTTGAAGAGGGCGATCGGCATGGCGTACGTCCCGGCCGCGCACGCCGCCGAAGGCATGGAATTCGACGTCGAGATTCGCGGGCGTCTGCACGGGGCCCGCGTGGTTCCGCTTCCGTTCTATCAGCGACCGAAAGGGTAGTCATGTATCCTGCCGACTGCAAGTACACGAAGGATCACGAGTGGATCAAGGTTGAGGGCGGCGTGGGCCGCGTCGGGATCACCGATTTTGCCCAGAAACAACTGGGAGACGTCGTGTATCTCGAACTGCCTCAGGTGGGCCGCACGCTCAAACAGGGAGAGGCGTTCGGCACCGTAGAGTCCGTCAAGGCGGTCTCTGAGCTGTATAGCCCAGTCTCCGGCGAGATTGTGGCCGTCAATTCGGCGCTGGCGGATACGCCGGAAGCGGTCAACAAGGATCCACACGGCAGCTGGATGGTCAACATCCGCCTGTCCGCGCCAGCCGAAATGGGATCGTTGCTGGCGGTCGCCGACTATTCGGCGCTCGTGAAGTAGACTGCCGGCACTGTTGCTCCTCGAGACGCAGGACCAGGCCGCGCGTGAGGCGGCGTCCCGCGATCCCGCCCGGAGACCATTCCTGTTCGAGGTCACCCATGAGTCGTGCAATGACAGGCTCGTTTGAATCCCGCCACCTTGGTCCGCGTCCGCAGCAATGCGATCTGATGCTCAAGACGATTGGCGTTCGGTCGCTCGATCGGTTGATGGACGAGGCGATTCCGCCCGCTATCAGGCTCGCCAGGCCGCTGGCGCTTCCCGATGGGGAAAGCGAATACCGGTTCCTCGGCCGGCTCAAGCGAGTGGCGGCGAAGAACATGCCGTTCCGGTCCTTCATCGGGCTCGGTTATTACGATTGCGTGACGCCAACCGTCATTCTCCGGAATGTGCTCGAGAATCCCAGCTGGTACACCCCGTACACGCCCTATCAGGCGGAAATCGCCCAGGGGCGCCTGGAGGCGCTACTCACGTTCCAGACGCTGGTCGAAGATCTCACGGGAATGCCGATCGCCAACGCATCCCTGCTTGACGAGCCGACCGCTGCCGCCGAAGCGATGACGATGCTCCGGCGGGTGCAGGGGGGGACTCGGTCGACATTTGTCGTGGCGAGCCATTGCTTCCCGCAGACCATTGATGTCCTGCGGGGACGGGCCGAACCTCTGGGCATCGAGTTGGTCGTGGCGGATCTCGACACGATCGAG
>JAPKZO010000022.1:0-128750 GCA_026393755.1 Acidobacteriota bacterium | reverse complement strand
TCGAGTTCAGCGACCGCGTCTATGGCGTCCTGATCCAGACGCCCGACGCGGACGGCACCCTCCACGACATCCGGCCGATCGTCGAACGCGCGCACGCGGCCGGCGTGCAAGTGGCGGTGGCGACTGATCTGCTGGCGCTCGCGCTGGTGACGCCTCCAGGAGAGCTGGGGGCCGACGTCGTACTGGGAAGCGCCCAGCGATATGGCGTACCGATGGGCAACGGCGGTCCCCATGCCGCTTTCTTCGCGACCCGCGAGCAGCACGTCCGGCAGACGCCAGGCCGAATCATCGGCGTATCGGTCGACGCCCATGGCAACCGGGCCTATCGCATGGCGCTGCAGACGCGCGAACAGCACATCCGGCGGGAGAAGGCGACGTCGAACATCTGCACGTCGCAGGCGCTGCTGGCGACGATGGCGGCGATGTATGGCGTGTATCACGGCCCGGACGGCGTTCGTCAGATTGCGGAACGCGTGCACTCGATGGCGGCGGCGCTCGACCGCGAACTGCAGGCTCTCGGCTGCGTCCAGCGCAACCCGGCGTATTTCGACACGCTCGACATCCGCGTGCCGGCCGGGACGCGCGACGCGATTCGGCGTGCGGCTCTCGACGCCGGAATCAACTTCCGGTTTGCCGGCGGGGCGGACCGCATCGGGATTGCGCTCGACGAGACGGTGGACGAGTCGGATCTCCACGCGATTCGAGCTGCGTTCGCGCGGGGCCTTGGCCAGCCTGTGCCTGCCGGGCCGATTGCGATTCCCGCGGGCGGGCCGGACTGGCCGGTCGGTTTTTGCCGAACGTCGCCCATTCTCAAGCACGCGGTGTTCCAGCTCTACCATTCCGAAACGGCCATGATGCGCTACCTGACGACCCTGGAGCGCAAGGACGTGGGCCTCGACACGTCGATGATCCCGCTTGGGTCGTGCACCATGAAGCTGAATTCCGCCACGGTGATGGAAGCGATCACGTGGCCGGAATTTGGCGGCGTGCACCCGTTCGCCCCTGTCGAGCAGGCTGCCGGTTACGCCGAGGTGATGACCGGTCTCGAGGCTGCGCTGCGGGAAGTCACCGGAATGGCCGCCGTCAGCCTTCAGCCGAATTCAGGCGCGCAGGGCGAGTTCGCGGGTCTGAGCGTGATTCGCGCGCACCATCAGCATCAGGGACACCAACAGCGTCGAGTCGTCCTGATCCCCTCGTCGGCTCACGGGACCAATCCCGCGAGTGCCGTGATGGCCGGCATGCAGGTCGTCGTGGTGGCCTGTGACGCGCGTGGCAATATCGATGTCGCCGACCTTCGGGCAAAGGCCACGCAGCACAGCGACACGCTGGCGGCGCTGATGATCACGTACCCGTCCACGCACGGCGTGTTCGAGGACGCGGTCCAGGAGATCTGCGCCGTGGTCCACGAGCACGGCGGTCAGGTCTACATGGACGGGGCGAACCTGAATGCGCAGGTCGGCCTCACGAGTCCCGGGCTAATTGGCGCCGACGTGTGCCATCTGAACCTTCACAAGACGTTTGCCATCCCGCACGGCGGCGGGGGACCCGGCATGGGTCCCATCGCGGTCGCTGCGCACCTCGCGCCGTTCCTGCCAGGGCATGCGCTGGCGGACGTGGGCGGTGCGAAGGGGATCCACGCCATCGCGGGCGCCCCGTGGGGCAGCGCCAACATCCTGTTGATTGCCTACGCCTATGTGTCGCTGCTTGGCGGTTCGGGGATGACGGAGGCGACGAGGTACGCCATTCTGAACGCCAACTACATCAAGAGTCGGCTCGAGCGGGACTTCCCGGTGCTCTACACGAACGCGCACGGTCGCGTCGCCCACGAGATGATCCTCGATATGCGCGCGTTCAAGGCGTCAGGGGTTGAGGAAGGCGATATCGCGAAGCGGCTGATGGACTACGGCTTCCACGCGCCGACCGTGTCGTTTCCAGTGCCGGGAACCCTGATGATCGAGCCCACCGAGAGCGAACCGAAGGAGGAGCTCGATCGGTTCTGCGACGCCATGCTGGCCATTCGGCAGGAGATCCGGGACGTCGTCGAGGGCAACGCCGATCCGAAAGACAACGTCTTGAAGAACGCCCCCCACACCGTCGGCGAGGCGACCGGCGACGTGTGGACGCATCCGTACTCAAGGGAGAAGGCCGTCTTCCCCCTGCCGTTCGTTCGGGTCAACAAGTTCTGGCCGAGCGTCGGGCGCATCGACAACCCCTATGGCGACCGCCACCTCGTGTGCGCGTGTCCATAGGGAATTGGGGTCGGGCCTCAATTTCCGGAGGCCGCGGCAGGAACTGAGGTCCGACCCCAATTCCGGCCGGGCGGGAAGAAAGACAACTAGCGGCGCGTCAACTGGTCGGCTTTCTGCCGGTACACGTCCAGCAGTCGTCTGGTGATTGGGCCTGGCGCGCCGCTGGCAATGACGCGATCGTCCACGCGAACAATCGGTATGACTTCGCGCGTCGTGCTGGTCAGGAACACCTCGTCTGCGGCGAACAGATCCTCGTCGAGCAACACGGAATCCTCAACCGGCACGCCCGCCTCTTGCGCGACATCCATGATGAACGCGCGCGTAATGCCGGCCAGTAATCCCTCGGCGAGCCTCGGCGTCTTCGCCATCCCGCCTTTGACGACGAACAGGTTCGACTGCGAGCACTCCGCGATATCCCCACGGTAGTTGCGGAGAATCGCCTCGAACGACCCGTGCCGGATTGCCTCCTGCATCGCCAGGGCGTTGTTCAGCAGATTGTTCGACTTGATGAGCGGATTCACGGATCCGGGGTGGTTCCGGACAATTGACACGAGCGACACCTTCACGCCCCGCTCGTAGGCCGACGCCGGCGGGGGGGTGAGCGCCTTCACAATGATCACGAGCGACGACGAGGGGGAGCCGGCCGGGTTGTAGGAGCCATCGCCCAGACCACGGGTGACGAGGATCCTGATGTACAGATTGTCGCTCGCCCCATCGCGCCCGGGCCCGTCGACATACGCCTTCATCGTGTCGCCAATCGCGCGACACAGTCCGGTATCGTCAACCGGCAGCGGGAGGGCAATCATCTGGGCGGATGTCCTCAGGCGCGTCAGATGCCGATCGAGGAGAAACGGCTGGCCGTGATAGGTGCGAACGACCTCGTACACTCCTTCACCAAAGAGAAACCCGTGATCAAAAACCGAAATCAGTGCGTCCTGCTGGCTGCAGATGCGACCATTGACATAAGCGACAGCGGCCATGGTGATGTACTCCGGTGTGGCGTCTCTGTCCCGCGTGGAACCCCGCGCGTGGACCAACGCGGTACGGTACCTCTTGTGGTAGAGTGCGCGCAAGAGAAGAGAAAGTTGTGTGGAGTGCGCGATGCGTGTGCTGAATGCTCGACAGATGCGTGAGGCTGATCGGCGCACGATTGACGTGTTGGGCATCCCGTCGATCGTCCTGATGGAGAATGCCGGCAGGCAGGTTGTCGCGGCGATGGAAGCCGCGTTCGGATCGCTCGCCGGGCGCCGCGTATCCGTGATCGCCGGCCGGGGCAACAACGGCGGCGATGGCTTTGTCGTCGCGCGCGGCCTCTGGCAGCAGCAGTGCAACGCGGTTGTCTACCTCGTCTCGACGTCCGGCGAGGTGCGGGGGGACGCGCGAATCAATCTGGACGTTCTGGGGCGGCTGGGCGTGCCCGTTGTGCCGGTCGGATCGAACGCGGAGTGGACCAGGCTGAGGAATTCCGTCCTCGACAGCGACGTTCTCGTCGACGCGCTGTTCGGCACTGGCGTGAGCGGGCCACTGAGCGGTTTGTACGGGACAGTCATCACTGATATCAATGCGGCGGCCGTGCCTGTCGTCTCGATCGACTTGCCGAGCGGCCTTTCGGCGGATCGGTCGTCTCCGATTGGACCGGCCATCGCGGCGTCGCTGACGGTGACGCTCGGGGCGCCGAAGGTGCCATTAGTGATGCCGCCCGCCGACGCGCTGGCCGGGGCTCTGGTCGTGGCGGATATCGGCATCCCCCGAGACGTGATTGGCGCGGTCGAGGGGCCGCGCATCGAGTTCATGGTCCCGGCCGAAGCGCGGATGCTCGTGCCGGTCCGCGCCGCCGATGCGCACAAAGGGACGTTCGGTCACGTCTGCGTGGTCGCCGGCTCGCGCGGCAAGAGCGGCGCGGCCCACCTGGCCGGCATGGCGGCGCTCAGAAGCGGGGCGGGACTGGTGACCATCGCGACGCCGCGATCGTGCCTGCCGATTGTCGCCAGGATGGGCGCCGAGTACATGACCGTCGGGCTGAGCGAAACCGCCGACGGCAGCGTCACGCGCCACGCGTCCAAGGCTGTTCTTGGGATCAGTTGCGACGTGCTGGCCATCGGTCCGGGCCTCGGGACTGGAACCGGCCCGCGCGCGCTGGTCCGCGACGTGCTGGCGCAGTCGCCCAAGCCGTTGGTGGTCGACGCAGACGCGCTCACGGTGCTGGCGGGCGACGTCCGGCATCTTCGAGCGCGGAAGGGTCAGGTGATCGTTGTCACTCCGCATCCGGGGGAGATGGCACGACTGGTCGGCAGCACGGTGGCAGACGTCCAGAAGAATCGGATCGACATCGCGAGCGGCTTCGCCAGGGATCGCGGCGTGATCGTCGTCCTGAAGGGCCACCGCACTGTTGTGGCGGCGCCAGATGGCCGGGTCTTCGTCAACTCGAGCGGCAATCCAGGGATGGCCACCGGAGGCAGCGGCGATGTGTTGACCGGCGTTGTCGCAGGATGGCTGGCGCAGATGACCGACCCTGTGGAGGCGTGCCGGCTGGCGGTCTACCTGCACGGCGCCGCCGGCGACATGGCAGCCGGAACCGAGGGGCAAGTGGCCATGACAGCCGGAGACATCCTGAGCCATCTCGGGCAGGCGGCGATGGCGCTGACCGATCCGGCAGAAGCCTCTGTCGGTCTCAGATGACGCGCATCACGATTACCCGATCCGAAGACGAGACGATCGCGATCGGTCGCCACCTCGGAGCGGCGCTCCCGGCGGGCGCGACCGTTCTGCTTCGCGGAGAACTGGGGGCCGGCAAGACGGCATTCGTGCGAGGGTTGGCCGAAGGGATGGGCGTGGCGACCGACGAGGTGAGCAGCCCGACCTTTACGCTGGTTCAGCAATACCGAGGCGCGGTCCCGCTGTTCCACGCGGACTTGTACCGGATCTCGTCAATGGAAGCGGACGACCTCGGCCTCGAGGAGTTGAACGAGCAGGGGGTGGTCGCGATTGAGTGGGCCGAGAAGTTGTCGCGGATGCCGGACGGCGCCATCGACGTGCAGATTGACGACCTGGGCGGCGACCTGCGTCGGATGACGATCGTCACGCCGGACTGAAACCACACTCGTCGCGGCCCTGGCACGCCGAAGCTGCCGACGGCAGCGAAGGCGGCTATTCCGACCGGTAGTTCGGGGCTTCCTTCGTGATGACGACATCGTGGACGTGACCCTCGCGGACACCCGCCGGCGTCACGCGGATCATGCGCGCGTTCTGCTGCAGCAGCGCCACGGTGCTGCAGCCGACGTAGCCCATCCCAGCCCGGAGGCCGCCCACCAGCTGATGGATGACCCCGGACACGCTGCCGCGATGCGGAACACGGCCTTCGATGCCTTCGGGAACCAGCTTCTCAGATCCGCCGGCCGCTTCAAGATCGAAGTCGTCCTGGAAGTATCGATCGCGGGCGCCCTGCCTCATGGCGCCGATTGATCCCATCCCACGGTATTCCTTGAAGCTGCGTCCCTGGTACAGCACGACTTCTCCGGGACTCTCGTCGGTGCCAGCCAGCAGGCTGCCTACCATCACGCAGCTGGCGCCGGCCGCCATCGCTTTGGTGATGTCACCCGAGTAGCGGATGCCGCCATCCGCAATAATCGGCACGCCGGCGGCGCGGCCCACCGCAGCGCAATCCAGAATGGCCGTGATCATGGGCACCCCGATGCCGGCGACCACGCGGGTCGTGCAGATGGATCCGGCTCCGATGCCGACCTTGACCGCATCCACTCCCAGATCAATCAGGTCCCGGGTCGCCTGTCCCGTCGCCACGTTGCCCGCGACCAGATCAACGTCTGGGTATCTCCGGCGCAACTCCTTGACGATATCCATCACCTTCTGCGCGTGGCCGTGCGCGGTGTCGACCACCAGCACGTCAACATGAGCCTTTACCAGGGCTTCGGCACGATCGAGCGTGTCGGCGCTGACGCCAACGGCCGCGCCCACCCGCAGGCGGCCAAGGCTATCCTTGCTGGCGGCCGGGAACTTGATCACCTTCTGAATGTCCTTGACGGTGATCAGGCCCTTCAGCATGAACGCGCGGTCGACGACGAGCAGCTTTTCGATCTTGTGCCGATGCAGGATTTCTCGTGCCTCGTCGAGCGTGGTGCCGACCGGAACCGTGACCAGGTTCTCGTGCGTCATCACCGACGAAATCGGGCGATCCACGTTCGTCTCGAAGCGCAAGTCGCGGTTGGTGAGGATGCCCACGAGCCGTCCTTCCTTGGATCCGTCTTCGGTGATCGGAACCCCGGAAATCCGGTACTTCGTCATCAGCGCGAGCGCCTCGAAGATCTTGTGCGTCGGCGAGAGCGTGATCGGATTGACGATCATGCCGCTTTCCGATCGCTTGACGCAGTCGACCTCTGAGGCCTGCTCCTCCACGCTCAGATTCTTGTGGATGATCCCGAGGCCGCCGTGCTGGGCCATCGCGATCGCCAGCCCGGATTCGGTCACCGTATCCATCGCGGCGCTGGCGACGGGCACGTTGAGGCGGATGTTGCGCGTGATCCGCGTGCTGACATCGACCTGATTGGGCAGGACCTGCGAGTGCCACGGCACCAGGAGCACATCGTCGAACGTGAGCGCGGTTGCCGGTTCGCTGCCAGCGTGCATCATGCCTGCAGTCACCGAATTCACATCCATCCCTCATCCTCCTCAGACCGCGGCCGCCCGCGGCGCCGACGTCTTCAGTTCTGCGCTCCGTGGCACTTCTTGTACTTCTTGCCGCTCCCGCACGGACACGGGTCGTTGCGGCCGATCTTGGGTTCGTCGCGCCGCACGGTGGTAATCGGCGCGTCATCCCCGCCCGTGCGAGGGGGGCGGGGCGCCTCACCCGATCCTCCAGCGCCGCCTCGGCCAAAGAATCCCGCGTCGCCGCTCGGCGCGCTCAACGTGAGCGGGGCAGCGTGCCGGCTGGCAGACCGCCGCACACCCGGCACGGCCTCGTCGGAGGCGACCGGCTTCAGCCAGAACAGGTACTGCACCATCTCGTCGTCGATTCGCGCCTTCATGTCCTGGAAGAGAGCAAAGCTCTCCTTCTTGTACTCGACCAGCGGATCGCGCTGCCCGTAACCGCGGAGGCCGATCCCTTCCTTGAGGTGATCCAGGCTGTACAGGTGGTCCTTCCACTGGGCGTCGACAATCTGCAGCATGATGTCGCGCTCGACCCGTTGCAGCAGTTCGTCGCCGATCGTCGCGACCTTGTCCTGATACCGCTTCGCGATCCGCGACCACAACTGGTCGTGCATCTGGCCGGCTGAGAGGCCTGAGAAATCGATGGCCCCCGTCTCGGCCGCATCGAGGGCAAACGTCTTCGTGGTTTCGCGCTTGAGCGCGTCGAGATCCCACGTGTCGGGTTCCTGGGCCTCGGCGCAATAGGTATCGATGAGACCGTCCAGCATGTCTTCTGCCAGACGCATGAGGTACGCCCGGGTATCGACTACCTCGCTCTCTTCGACGCGAACCCGTCCCTCGAGCAACTCCCGGCGCAGCGCGTAGATGTTCTCGCGCTGCTTGTTCATGACGTCGTCGTATTCCAGCAGATGTTTGCGGATGGAGAAGTTCTGGCCTTCGACCTGTTTCTGGGCCCGCTCGATGGCTCGGGTCACCATGCCGTGTTCAATCGGCACGCCCTCCTCCATGCCGAGGCGTTCCATCAGCCCTGAAATGCGGTCGGACCCGAAGATGCGCATCAGGTCGTCTTCAAGGGACAGGTAGAATCGCGACGATCCCGGATCTCCCTGCCGTCCAGCGCGCCCCCGGAGCTGATTGTCGATCCGCCGCGCCTCATGGCGTTCCGTGCCGATAATATGCAATCCCTCGTTGGCCACGACCGTTTCGTGTTCGGCGGCCGTCAGCTCCTGGAAGTGCGCGAAGAGCCGCTCCCAGTCCGGGCGCTTGACCCGGTAGAAACCGATGAGGTGATAGAAATAGACGTACTCCTCGTCGTCGACGAACTTCTCCTCGCCTTTCGGCAGCCGCTCGGCCAAATCGTCGGCCAGGGCACGCTGGCGAGCCATGAACTCCGCATTGCCGCCGAGCAGGATGTCGGTGCCGCGGCCGGCCATGTTGGTCGCGATCGTCACCGCCCCATACCGCCCGGCCTGCGCGACGATCTCGGCCTCCTGCGCATGGAATTTCGCGTTCAGGACGACGTGCTTGACGCCTCGACGACGGAGCATGCCGGCGAGCTTCTCGGACTTTTCGATGGAGACGGTGCCGACCAGCACCGGCTGCTTCTTCTCCTGCCGCTCGGTGATGTCCGCCACGATGGCGTCGTACTTCTCGGCCGCGGTGCGGTAGATGAGGTCCGGCAGTTCTGCGCGTCTCAACACGCGATTGGGCGGAACCACGACGACTTCGAGGTTGTAGATCTTGGCAAATTCCTCAGCCTCGGTTTCCGCGGTGCCGGTCATGCCGGAGAGCTTGCCGTACTTGCGAAAGTAGTTCTGGAACGTAATCGTCGCGAGCGTCTGATTCTCGCGCTCGATCTTCACCTTCTCCTTCGCCTCAACGGCCTGGTGCAGCCCGTCGCTCCAGCGCCTGCCCGGCATCAATCGCCCGGTGAACTCGTCGACAATGACGACCTCGCCGTCCTTGATCATGTAGTCGACATCGAGCTTGAACAGAGAGTGGGCTCGCAGGGCCTGATTGATGTGGTGCAATAGGGGCATGTTGACCGGGTCGTACAGCCCGCCGGGTTGCAGCCGGTGCGCCAGCAACGTCTCACACTTGGCCATGCCGCTCTCGGTGAGCGTCACCGTCTTGTGCTTTTCGTCAACCAGGAAATCGCCCGTGGCCTCGAGCGCTTCGCGTTCCTCTGCCTTCGCGTCGCCGTGTGTCACGGCGCCAGGCGTCAGTTTCGGGATCACCCGGTCGACTTCGTAATAGAGGTCGGTCGACTGTTCCGCCGGTCCCGAGATGATCAGCGGCGTCCGTGCCTCGTCGATCAGGATGCTGTCCACCTCGTCCACGACGGCGAATCCGTGGCCCCGCTGGACGTAGTGGGCGAGGTCGAACTTCATGTTGTCGCGGAGGTAGTCGAACCCGAACTCGTTGTTGGTGCCGTAGGTAATGTCGCACGCGTACGCGTGCTGGCGTTCCTGGTCGTTGAGTTCGTGCTGGATGACGCCGACGCTCATTCCCAGAAAGCGATAGATCCGCCCCATCCACTCCGAGTCGCGCCGGGCGAGGTAGTCGTTGACCGTGACGACGTGGACGCCCTTGCCGGCCAGGGCATTCAGATAGGCGGCCAGCGTCGCCACCAGCGTCTTGCCCTCGCCCGTCTTCATCTCGGCAATCATGCCGCGGTGCAGCACCATGCCGCCAATCAACTGGACGTCGAAATGCCGCATGTTCAGCGTGCGCCGGCCAGCCTCGCGGACGGCGGCGAACGCGTCCGGCAGCACATCGTCCAGCGTCTCGCCGCGCGCCAGCCGTTCCCTCAGCAGCGCGGTCTGTCCCTGCAGTTGCGCGTCGGTGAGGGCCCGAACCTGTTCTTCGCGCGCGTTGATCTGGGTGACAACCGGTCTCAACAGCTTGAGCGTCCGCTCGTTCTGGGTGCCGAAGATCTTGGCAAGGACAGCATTAATCATGTGGGGATCGCGCCGGGGGTATCCAGTGATTGTAGGTAACCGCGCGCGGATCCGTCAAGGAACCGCCCGCCCGACATCACCAATGGCGAGTGAGACTACCGGGGAGAGGAGAGCAGGAGCAGCGGGTCGATGGTCTGCCCGTTGGTCATGACTTCGTAGTGCAAATGCGAGCCGGTCGTGCGTCCCGTTGCGCCGACGTAGCCAATCACCTCGTTGCGTCGTACCTTCGCACCGACGCTCGCGGCAAACGCCGAAAGGTGACCGTAGCGGGTCTTGATGCCGAAGCCGTGGTCAATCACCAGCAGGTTGCCGTAGTTCCCGCTCCACGCCGCGCTCTCGACGACGCCGTCGGCCGTGGCCACGACCGGGGTGCCGCGATCAGCAGAAAGATCGAGACCCTGGTGATACCCGGGGTCCCCGGTGAGCGGGTCCGCTCGCTCGCCGTATCTCGCCGACAGCCAGCCCACGGTCGGCCAGATGGACGGTGTCGCGGCGGCCAGCGCTTCGCGCCGTTCCACACCGGTCCGCGTGACGCGGAGCTGGCTCTCAAGCCGGCCGAGCACATTGCGGAGCAGTCCAAAGGTGTCTTCGGGGGAGGAGAGCGCCGAGGCGAGCAGCGAGGGCGGAAGCGACGTCCTGGCGCCGCCCATCGCGCGCGACTTGATCAGCGCCGGGAGTTTCTGCATCGCTTTCGCGACTTCGGGATCCAGCGCCGAGCGGGTGCCCAGTTCATCGATCACGCCCTGGAGCGACGTGACCTGAGTCGTCAATTCGCCGGTTGCCGCACGGTAGCTGGCGTTCTCCATGGCGAGAGCCACGGTGTTCGACCGCAGGGCCGTCAACTCGGCAAGCGTGCCCCATCGAATCCCCAAACCGACAAGTACCGGCAGCGCGAAGAAGAATCCTATCGAGGCAAGCGTCCAGCCGAGCTTCACGGAGAAGCGGCGGCCCACGCCGGAGGCGCGGTCAACGACGACGAGCGTATAGCGCCGCGACAGGAAACTTGACATCAGCCTCGTTTAGCACCGGCGATCCGAGGATCGCGCCCGGGACAAACATTCCGTTTCTGGCACACTAAGTCCGATCCGGAACTGCGAATATTGGACTGTACCATATGGAACAGGGCATGGGAAGCACGCAAGCAACTGAACGCGAACAAACAGCGAACCCCCTGGCGCGTCGTTCGAAGCTGCCGCCGAGTCGTGTCAGGCGGTCAGGCGGTACTGCAGGGCCTCCGCCACGTGTTCTGGCAGCACATTGACGTCGCCGGCGAGGTCGGCGATGGTCCGAGCCACGCGGAGGATGCGATCATGTGCGCGGCCGCTCAGTGCGAGACGACGGACCGCCGCGTCCAACAGCGAGCGCCCCTCCGCGTCCAGCCTGGCAAACCGCCGCAGCATACGCCCCTTGAGCAGCGCGTTGATTCGAACACCCGTCTCGCCGCGCCGTGCCTCTTGCCGCTCGCGGGCTCGCAGCACGCGCTCCCGGATGACGGTTGATGGCTCCTGCGGCCGCTCGTCGGCGAGCACATCAGGCGGCACCCAAGGCACCTCGGCACACAGGTCAATCCGATCGAGCAGGGGGCCGGAAATCCGGCCGGTGTACAGCTCCCGCTGCAACGGGGTGCAGCGGCACACCCGTATCGGATGCCCCGCGTACCCGCACTTGCACGGGTTCATCGCGCCGACAAAGAGCACCCGGGATGGAAACTCGGTCGACCGCGCCGCCCGCGCGATGCGCACGCACCCTTCCTCGAGCGGCTGACGGAGGACCTCGAGCGCGCGGCGATCGAACTCGGGCATCTCGTCGAGAAAGAGCACCCCGTTGTGGGCCAGGCTCAACTCCCCGGGCCGGGGCAGTCTTCCGCCACCCACCAGGGCCACGTCCGAAATCGTGTGATGGGGCGCGCGAAACGGCCGGGCGGTCAGCAGACCGGATCCGGGCGACAGAAGGCCGGCCACCGAGTGGATCGACGTCGATTCGAGAGCCTCATCGTCGGTGAGGGGCGGCAGAATTCCCGAGAGTCGCCGCGCCAGCATGGTCTTGCCGCTACCCGGAGGTCCGACCAGCAGGAGACTATGTTCGCCGCCGGCCGCAATCTCCAGAGCCCGCTTGGCGAACGTCTGTCCGCGAACGTCAGCCAGATCGCCCCACTCGTCGATCGCGGTGTCGGTCCGAGGCCGGGCGGGGCCCGCGGCGTCGACGGAAGGCTCTGCGCCGTTGAGCGCGTCGACCGCAGCCGCCAGTGTCGCCACCGGGTGCGTCCGGATGCCAAGAACCACGCGCCCTTCTGCGGCGTTGTTGACCGGCACCAGCACCCGTGCGCATCCGGCCCGTCGAGCGGCGATCGCGACAGACAGAGTGCCGCGGGTTGCCTGAATGGATCCGTCGAGCGAGAGTTCGCCCACGACGACGGTGTGATTGATCGCCCGATCCGAAACGATGCCCGTGGCGGCGAGCACCGCCAGGGCGATGGGCAGGTCGAAGGAGGATCCCATTTTCGGTACGTCGGCGGGGCCGAGATTGACGGTGACGCGCAGATCGGGAAACGGAAACCCCGAGTTACGAATCGCCGTGCGGACGCGATCGCGGCTCTCGCGGACGCTCGGATCCGGAAGACCGACCATGGTGAACCCCGGCAGGCCGGTCGAGACATCGGCTTCTACCTGGACGATGGTCGCGTCGATACCCACGACCGCGGCGCTGAGAAGCGTGGCGAGCACGGGTAGGGCACTGCAAACGGCAGGCCGCCGGCGCACGCCCCGGACATCGTGATCTTCCAACGATTGGGAGACCTCGCGAGGAGACCGCCTCGACCGGTGGCAGAATCTGCAACCGGCGAGGACGGGGCGACAGGCAATTTCCGCTCGACCTTCGCGCTAATGCTGGCGCGTCCGACGGATCGTGAGCCGCTCGCCTGGCATGAGGCGGTTGCTCTTGAGACCGTTCCACGAGCGGAGATTTGCGACGGTGGTGTGGAACTGCAGAGCAATAGAGGAGAGCGAGTCACCTTTCCGCACGTAATAGGTGAGGGTGACGCGATCGGCCGTGTCTGATGCCGGGGGAGCGATGCGGGCCGGCGATGCGGCTGCTGCCGCGACAGGTTCTGGCCGCGCGCTTCTCGACGCCATCAGCGTGCTCGGCGCCAGTGGAATCACCAGCTTCTGGCCCGGTTTCACCGCCGCCCTCACGGTCAGGTAGTTCGCCTCGGCGAGGTCCGTGCGGCGCACGCGCAGCTTGTTGGCGATGGTCGTCAGCGACTCGCCGCGGCGCACCGAGTACCACTGAAGCGGTGCCAGTTCTTCCGGCGACAACTCGGCAAGTCGCTGTTCGACGATCTGGGCGGTGCCTCTGGGCACGCGGAGGCCATAGGCCTCGCCGCGGACAGGCGTGGTCCAACGCCGCAGTTCGGGATTCAGCCGCTGAATGTCGTCCACCGGGACGCCGGCCCACTCGGCGATCCTGCGAAGATCGGCGGGCCCCGGCAGCGACACGGTCTCGTACTCGGGCGGCGCGACGGGCTCGAACGAAAAACCATACCGCGCCGGATTGCGGGCGATGACGATCGACGCGAGCACCATCGGCACGTACTCGCGCGTCTCTCGCGGCAGCCGGGACGCCGCATCCGCCAGCGCCCAGAAATCAGGCTGCCCCGTGCGTTTCACCGTGCGCTGAATGTACCCGGGGCCGCCGTTGTACGACGCCAGCGCGAGGTGCCAGTCGCCATCGAACATGCCGCTCAGCAGTTTCAGATACTTCGCCGCCGCCAGCGTCGCCTTCTCAGGATTCGATCGCTCGTCGATGTACCAGTTCTGTGTGAGTCCCTGTTCGGCGGCGGTGCCCTTCATGAGCTGCCAGAACCCTCTGGCCGACGCGCGCGACAACGCGTCGGTTCTGAAGGCGCTCTCCACAATCGGGATATAGGCCAGATCGAGCGGCAGCCCTTGAGACCGAAACGTGTTCTGGATCATCGGGAGGTACGGCATGCCGCGCTGCATCGAGGTCTGGAACCAGTCGCGCAAACGCCCCTGGAACACCTCAATCCACGACAGTACCTTTGGATTGAGCGGAATGGGAATGTCGTGCAGGGTCGTCTGCAGATCGGCTTCGACCACCTCCCGCAGTTCCGCTTTCGGGGCGGGAAGATCCGACGCGGGCTGATCGAGCAACTGATCGATGGAGGCGGGTACGGTCGGCTTCTCGGCGAATCCGTCGCCTTCGGCCAGCGCCCGCATCTCAAATGCGCTGATTCGATCGACCAGTCGATCGAAATGCTCCTGAAGGCGGCGATCGGATCGCACTCCGGACGGGGTTCCCAGCAGCAAATCAATGGCGGCGTCGAACTCGGCTTTCGCCCGACTCAGATGGCCGAGCGTCAACTCCGCGGCGCCGGCGTCGAACCGGGTCTGCGATTGCGCGATGAGGGCGTCGACCGGGTCCCGCGCGGGCAGTATGGAGGCCGTCCTGGCCGCGGTCGCGGGTGTCGCGGTGGCCGAGAGTGGCGCTGGCTGCGAGGTGGCCACCGGCGGATGGCTCGCGATCGCGCGGCCGCAGGCCACAACCAGCAGTCCGGCCAACGCCGCGCCGCCGCCGAGCAGCCAGAGTCGTCGGTGCATCAACACCCCCGAAATCGTCATGGAGTCTTCGCGATCAATGACCGCCGGAGTCTGAGCGCCACGGTAACACGCACGTTGCAGGGCGGTCAACGCAACCTGGGCCACGGCCGAGCACCGGTCGCGGCGTCCGACAAGGGCGCGCCCCGATCGTGGCGCGTCGCCCAAGTCCCTCTTCGATCGGTTGCCTGCAAGCGGAGCGGCAGGTATCATGGCGTGTTCGCGCTCCGTCTCTGCTTCTGAACTGGTGAACCCCATATGCGAAGACTGTTGGTCCTGGCCGTCCTGGTGTTGCTCGTCGGCGCCTGCGGCAGCAAGAAGGACAATGCCGCCCCCCTTGGCTCGGCGACCCTGGCGCTCAATCACACGAAGGTTCCCCTGGGGAGCCCGGTGGAGATGACGTATCGCTTCGAACTGGCTCCTGGCGCGAAGTTAGGCAAGGACTACTGGGTAATGGCCCACTTCCTGGACGCCAACGAC
Organism: Acidobacteriota bacterium; assembly: GCA_026393755.1. Classification (NCBI taxonomy): domain Bacteria; kingdom Pseudomonadati; phylum Acidobacteriota; species Acidobacteriota bacterium. Next base: position 113,786 of record JAPKZO010000022.1, on the reverse strand, counting down.
GAGTTGATGTGGACCGACGACCACAAGCCTCCGGTTCCATCGACGCGATGGACCCCGGGGACGCCTATCGAGTACAAGCGCACGATGTTCGTGCCGGTCTACCCGTACATCGGCCAGGCGACGGTGGCGATTGGCCTCTACCTGCCAGGCACCAACGAACGCGTACCGCTGTCGGGCCAACTGGTTGGACAGCGGTCGTACCGCGTGGCGACGCTCCAGCTGCAGCCGCAGACCGACAACATCTTTCTGGCGTTCCTCGACGGCTGGCACAGTCCGGAGGTGGCGGCCGAGAATCAGTTCGTCGAATGGCAGTGGACGAGAAAGGACGCGACGATTCGCTTCCGGAATCCCCGGCGCAACGCCACGTTCTACCTGCATTACGCCGGCATGCCGCAGGTGTTCCCGGCGCCCCAGACCGCCACGATCTCGATCGGGGACACGGTGGTCGACACCTTCCAGGTGACCACTCCCGACGAACAGATCCGGCGGATTCAACTCAAGGCGGTGCAGTTCGGCAACGACGACATGGTGGTGGTTCGCATCGCGCTCGACAAGTCGTTCGTGCCGGCGGTCGTCACACCGGGCAGCCGCGATTCCCGGGAACTCGGCATCCGGGTGTTCCATGTGTTCATCGAGCCGCAATAGGACACGCCCAGATCGGATCGCCGATGCCCGTGACGACCCTCGGGCCAGCCCCGCGGCCGTCTTTTCGGTTCCTGATATCGTCTAACGATCCGGTTGTCGAACATGAACCGTCGTCTGAATGGCGGGATCCCGTGCGGCAACCTGCTATAATCGGGCGGAATTTGTTAACGCGGTAATTATCTGACTCTCCATGGGTTGCGATGGAATATCGCTGCAGGCTGGGCACGCAGGCAGGCGAGATCGTGGAGCAGTTCTGTCTGGCTGACGATGAGCCGGGCCTGCGGCACGATCTCGAGCAGAAGGGTTTCTGCGTCATCTCGCTGCAGCCCAGGAGTCTCCTGGCGAGAGTGTCGCTGCCTGCCCTGCGGCGGCGTAAACGCATTCCGACGCGCGAGTTCCTGGTGTTCAACCAGGAGCTGGCGACGCTGCTCAAAGCCGGCCTTCCACTGGTGCAGTCCCTCGACATCCTGCGCAGCCGTGTCATGCACGTCACGTTTCGATCGGTGCTCGACGCGGTCTACGACAGCGTCAGAGCCGGCAGTTCGTTGTCTGACGCGTTTGCCGAACACGGCGATCTGTTTCCCGGGGCGTACACCGCATCGCTGCTTGCCGGCGAGAAGAGCGGAAGCCTCGAAGGCGTGCTCCGCCGCTACGTGAGCTACGTCAAGGTCGTGGGTGCCGTGAAGCGCCGGACCCTTTCCGCCCTCGTCTATCCGGCGGTGCTCATCACGCTTGCGCTGATTGTCGTGTCGATCATCGTGTTGAAGGTGGTGCCGGAGTTTTCGTCGTTCTACGACAGTTTCGGGGCGGAACTGCCGCTGGTCACCCGGATGATCGTGAGGGGCTCGGCGCTCGTTCGCGATCACGCGCTGTTGATTGCGGTGGTCGTGTTGGGGGGGGGCGCGGGCGCCTGGAACTGGATCGGGCGGCAGCACCAGCGCGCCCGCTTCGATCGCGCGGTGCTCAGGGTGCCCTGGATCGGATCGACGGTGCAGCGATTTGCGACCTCGCAGTTGACCCGGACGCTGGCCACGCTGCTCGGCGGCGGGCTGCCGCTCGTGACGGCCATCGATATCGCCGCACGGTCGGGCGGCAACCAGCATCTCTCGGAGCAGATGCGCCTGGTGGGCGCTCGCGTCCGGGAAGGCGAACCGTTTGCAAGCGCCCTGGCCGCGCGGGGCGTCTTTCCGCCGGTGGCGATCAAGATGGCCGAGGTGGGAGAGGCCACCGGCGCGCTGGAGGACATGCTCACGAGCGTGGCGGATTTCTACGACGAAGAAATCGAGACCGAACTGGGGCGGTTTGTCGCCCTGATTGAGCCCATGCTCCTCGTCATCATGGGCCTGGTGATTGCGAGCCTGTTGCTCGCGCTGTACATGCCGCTGTTCCAGCTGAGTTCCGTCGTCGGCACACGGTAATCGCGGCAAGAGGGAGCATCCTGTCCGTGAACGCGTCTGGTCCAACCACGCCGCCCACCCCGCCGAGCGAGCTGTACGCCGATCGCGTGCCGGACGCCGCCGGCGATCCTGCTGCCGATCTCGCGCTGGCGCATCGTCTGGCGGATCGGTACCGGCTGGATTTTGTCGATCTCGAGCACTTCCGAATCGACCACGATTTGTTTCGATCGATCCCGGCCGATCTGATGCTGCGGTACCACTTCGTGCCGTATCGCCGCGACGGCCGCGCCCTCGCGATTGTGGTCGCCGACCCGAGCGACCTCGCGGTGATCGACGAACTCGAAGTCGTGTTGTCGACCCCCCTCCGTGTGATGGTCGGCACGCGGTCCGCGATCGAATCGATTCTCCAGAAGAGCGAGAGTTCCCAGCGTGTGCTCGATGAGGCGACGGAGGGCTTTCAGATTCAGTTGCTGAAAGACGACGACTCCGGCGACGAGAACCTCACGGTGGAGAGGCTGACAAGCGACATCAACCCGATGATCCGGCTGGTGGACTCGACGATTTTCACCGCGATCCAGCGCCGGGCGTCCGACATCCACATCGAGACGCAAGACGATGCGGTGAGCGTGAAGTACCGGATTGATGGCGTGCTGCAGTCGGCATTCCGGCCGATTGCCAAACAGCATCACAGTGCCATCATCTCGCGCATCAAGGTCATGGCCGAGCTCGACATCGCGGAGAAGCGGGTGCCGCAGGATGGCCGGTTCAGGCTGCGTCTGCCGGGCAAGACGATCGATTTCCGCGTGTCGATCATGCCCAGCGTGCACGGCGAAGACGCGGTCATTCGCATTCTCGACAAGGAGTCGCTGAGCGAGCAGTTCAGCGAGCTCCGGCTGGACATCCTGGGCTTTCCGGAGGACGAACTGAGGCGCTTCCGGAAGTACATCGCCGAACCCTACGGCATGGTGCTCGTCACCGGGCCCACCGGCAGCGGGAAGACGACGACGCTCTATGCGGCGCTCTCCGAGATCAAGTCCTCCGAAGACAAGATCATCACGATCGAGGATCCGGTCGAGTACCAGTTGACCGGCATCACGCAGATTCCGATCAACGAGAAGAAGGGGCTCACCTTCGCCCGGGGCCTCAGATCGATCCTGCGGCACGATCCCGACAAGATCATGGTGGGCGAAATTCGCGACCCGGAAACGGCGCAGATCGCGATTCAATCCGCGCTGACGGGCCACCTGGTGTTCACCACGGTCCACGCCAACAACGTGCTGGACGTGCTCGGCCGCTTCCTGAACATGGGTGTCGAACCGTACCAGTTCGTGTCGGCCCTCAACTGCGTGCTGGCCCAGCGGCTGGTGCGGTGCATCTGCACACAGTGCCGGCGGCCGGCCACGATCTCGCGGCTGATGCTCGACGAATCGGGGTTGGACTCGGCTCTGCTGCAGTCGCGGGTGTTCTATGAGGGCGCCGGATGCGTCGAATGCGGCGGAACCGGGTACAAGGGGCGCACGGCCATCTGCGAACTTCTTGATCTGTCGGACCGGATTCGAGAGATGATTCTGGAGCGCAAGCCCACGTCGGAGATCAAGAAGCAAGCCCGGGACGAGGGGATGCGTTTCCTGCGGGAGAGCGCCGTCGAGGCGGTGTTGCGAGGCGTCACGACGCTGCGCGAGATCAACAAGGTGACGTTCGTCGAATGAAACTGACACGCCTGCTGCGCACGCCACCCCCAGCGGTGGCCGTTGAGATCACGCCTCGCCACGTGGCGGCCGTCGAGGTGTCCGGCGGCCGGGCGGCTGGTCTTCGCGTGTCCAGGTACGCGGTGGAGCCGCTGGCCGCAGGCGTCGTGGTGCCCTCGTTGAACGCCTCGAACGTTCTCCGACCCGAGGCGCTCACGCAGGCGCTGGCGCGCGTCTGGGAGCGACTCGGGCATACACCGAGGCGTATCGCACTGGCGCTTCCGGACGGTGTGGCCAAAGTGTCGTTCGTCAAGTTCCAGCAGATCCCGGCGCGGTCATCCGACCTGGACGAGTTGATCAGGTTCCAGATCAAGAAGGCCGCGCCATTCCGACTCGAAGAGTCGCAGATTTCGTACAGCAGGGGCCTCGAAACGGCCGAGGGACAGGAATTCGTCGTGGTGCAGGCGCGGCGCGATCTGATCGGCGAATACGAGGCCGCCTGTCAGGCGTCGGGCGCGACGGCGGGACTGGTCGATCTGGCGACCTTCAACGTGCTCAACGCGGCGCTTGCCGGCGACACGACGCTGCAGGGCGACTGGCTGCTCGTGCACGTGACGCCGGGCGAGGCGGCGCTGGCGATTGTTCGCGGCCCCGATATCGCGTTCTTCCGTCACCGCGGCAGCGACGGCGATGGCAGCCTCGGCGATCTGGTGCACCAGACGGCCATGTTCTACCAGGATCGACTCGGCGGGGCCGGATTCTCGCGGGTGCTGGTCGCCGGCGGCACGCTGGCCGACAGTGGACAGACGGCACGCCTGACGATCGAGACACGGCTCGGCCGGCCGGTCGAGAGTGTGGATCCGATGAAGGCGGTGGGTTTTTCGGATCGCTCATCGCTTTCGCCCGATCTGGCCGACGCGTTGACGGCCGCGATCGGTCTCGCGATCGCCGGGCGGACCGCCGGCTCGAACGGGGACGCCTGACGATGGTCAGACACAACCTGTCCACAAGGCCTTTCTACAACGAGCGTGCAGTTCACGCAGTCCTGGGGCTCGTGTCGCTGGCGGTCATCGCGGCCACGGCGTTCAATGTCTGGGAGTATTCCGCGCTGTCGGAGCGGCATGCGCGGCTGCAATTGGAGCTCCGCGTCGCCGGACAGGCAGCTGAGGCGCTGCGTGCCCGTGCGGCCACGGTGCGGGCCTCCATCAATCCGAGGGAGCTCGACTCCACCATCGCGGCCGCCGACGAAGCGAACCGGCTGATTGATCGACGCGTGTTCTCGTGGACGGAGCTGTTCAACCAGTTTGAGACGGCGCTCCCCGAAACAGTCCACATCGCCTCAGTGCATCCCCGCATCGAGCCCGACGCCGGTCTGGTGGTGTCGGTCGTCGTTGTGGCAAGGAGCGTCGAAGGCATCGACACGTTTGTCGAGAACCTCGAGAAGACCGGGGCGTTCGCCGGGGTGCTGTCGCGCGTGGAAATCGTGCAGGACGATGGCACGCTGAAGGCCACGCTCGAAGGTCAGTACACTCCGGGGCAGGCGCGGGACGCCGTAACCGAGGCGGTGCGACGATGACGGCCGGTCTTGTCTGGCGCGTGGTGCGGGAGAAGCGGGCCATCCTGCTGGTGTTGTCGCTCGCGCTGCTCGTTAACCTGGGCATCGCGGGGCTGGTTGTCTACCCGATGTCGGCGTCGGTGCAGACCGGCGAGCGGCAGGCCACCGATGCCACGCGGGCCCTGCACGCCGCGGAACGGGAGTTCGCGGCCGCCAGCGCCACGCTGACGGGGAGGACCCGCGCGGCGGATGACTTGAAGAAGTTCTACACGAAGGTGCTGCCTGCTGATCTTGCGGGTGCCAGACGCGCGACCTATCTGACGCTCACGCGACTGGCGCGCGATGCGGAACTCAAGGTGGAGCGACGCACGGAAGAAGTCTTCGAGCAGCGGCAGTCCGAGGCGGATGCCGGGAACGCGCTGGTGAGGCTGGGCATTTCGATGGTGCTCAGGGGCGACTACGAGAGCGTGCGTCAGTTTCTGAATCGTATCGAAGCGGCTCCCGAATTCATCGCCATCGACAACCTCACGCTGGCGGCAGGGTCCGAACCTGGCTCTGCGCTGGTTCTGATGGTGGAGTTGTCGACGTACTACCAAAGGACGAGCCATGGGCGCTAGCCGACCTCGGCTCGTCACGGCCGTTGCGTTGATGGCGATCCTGGCAGCGGTGATCTGGTGGCAGTATGCGAGCCCGCCGGCGCCGGCGGGACGGAGTGCGGCGACAGCGGCGCCGAGCGGACAGCACGGGGCCTCAGTTCGTCCCGACGCGCCGAGAGTCGTGCCTGTTGTGGCCCTCGCGCGCCTGAGCCGGGAGGCTCCCGAGCCTAGCGATACCGGTCGCGATCCGTTTCGATTTGCGGCCAGGGGACCCGTCTCGGGACGGGCGGGTGAAGTGGGAACGGCGCCGCGGGTGGCATCGGCGCCGCCGCCTGTGCCCACCCGCGTCGAACCGGCTGGGCCGCCACCCCCGCCACCGATCCCGTTCAAGTTCATCGCCGTGGTTTCGAGACGGGAAGGTGTCAGAATCGCGATGCTGAGCGATGGCCGCGGCGTCTACTACGGCTCGGAAGGCTCGGTGATTGAAGGGCAATATCGCATCGTCCGAATCGGCCTGGATTCAATCGAGATGACGTACCTGGACGGTCGGGGCCGCAGGGTCATTCCGCTGTCCGGAAGTTGATGGGGACGGTTTCGAACCCCATGGTAGGCGGCCCGCGCCTCGATCGTGAGAACGGGTTGTGGTACCGGTAGTCAGCTGTTACGCGCTGCTGTCACGGAGCGTGGGAATGTTGAGCATGCACAGACTGCACACGACGCGGTGGAGAGCGGCATCGGTTCGAGGGATGGTCCTTGTCTGCATCGCCGGCTCGCTGGTGGCGGCCTGTGCGACGGGCCGCGCCTTTCAGCATGGTAGCCAGGCCGCGATGCGAGGCGACTGGGACATGGCCGTGTCCTATTACGCCGCGGCCCTGCAGGCCGATCCGAACCGGGTCGAGTACCGGATGGCGCTCGAGCGGGCGCAGATCGCCGCCGCGCAGATCCACTTCGACAAGGCGCGCGACCTGGAACGCAAAGACCAGCTCGACCTCGCCCTGATGGAGTACCGCAAGGTCGTCGAGTACCACCCGGGCAACCAGGAGGCGGGAGGCAAGGTTGCCGCCCTCGAGCAGACAATCCGGGCGCGGGTGGAAGCGGCTCGGCCGAAGCCCGCGATGGAATTGATGCGGGAACAGGCGCGGAAGGCGCCCGCCGAACCGGCACTGAATCCGAGATCACGCGAGGCGATTGAGTTCAAGTCCAGCGGTCAACTGCGGGACATCCTGATCGGCATGGGTGCGGCCGCCGGGATCACTGTCAACTTCGACTCCACCTTCCAACCGAAAGACTACAGCGTCGAACTCAAGGACATCTCGTTCGAGCAGGCGCTGGAGCAGGTGCTGGCCGCCAATCAACTGTTCTACAAGGTGACCGGCGAGCGCAGCATCATCGTCGTCCCTGACATCCAGGCCAAGCGGCTGGCCTACGAGGAGCAGGTCGTCCAGACGTTCTTCCTGTCGCACGCCGATCCGACCGAACTGGTCGGCCTCATCAATACCGTGGTCAGGCCCACGCAGGCGATTTTGCCGGTGTATGGTGCGGGCAAGACGAGCAACACGATCATGGTGCGGGCATCGGTCCCGATGATGCAGATTATCGATCGCATCATCAAGGCCAACGACAAGCCGCGGGCGGAGATCGTCATCGACGTGGAGATTCTCGAAGTCAATCGGAACCGGGCGAAGCAGTACGGACTGGAATTGAGCCAGTACTCGCTCGGGCTGACCCTATCGCCTGAATCCGCGCCGGGCGGAACGACGAGCGGAACGGGGACGTCAACCACATCGACCGCCGGCGGGGCCTTCAATCTCAACACGGTGTCTCGAGGGGTGAGCACCAACGACTTCTACGCGTCGGTGCCGTCGGGACTGATCAAGTTTCTTGAGTCCGACATCAACACCAAGGTCATCGCCAAGCCTCAACTGAGGGGCAGCGAAGGGGAGCAGCTGAGCCTGAATCTGGGCGAAGAAGTTCCCGTGCCGAGCACCACGTTCACCCCCTACGCCGCCGGGGGGACGGCGTTCAATCCGATGACGTCGTTCCAGTACAAGTCGGTGGGTGTCAACGTGGAGATGAAGCCGCGGGTCACCTACGACGGCGACGTCATCATCGAGCTCAAGCTTGAGGTCAGCGCGGTGGGGCCGGACAAGAACATCGCGGGACAGAACCTGCCGTCGTTCACGTCACGCAAGGTCGGCACGAAGTTGCGCCTGCGGGACGGGGAATCGAACCTGCTGGCCGGGCTGCTGCGCGAGGACGAGCGCACGTCGCTCAAAGGACTGCCCGGCCTGCTGCACATTCCCATCTTGTCCCAGTTGTTCGCTTCCAATGACCGCTCGGTGACGCAGACCGACATCGTGATGCTGCTGACGCCGCACATCGTACGAACGCACGAACTGACGCAGCAGGATCTCATGCCGATCTTCATCGGCTCGCAACAGAGCCTCGGCCTGAGCGGGCCACCGCCCACGATTGGCCCACCCAGTGAACCGGAGGTCGTGCCGGAGGTCGCCGCACCGATGGCTCCGAAGGCTGGCAGCCTCGCGCCGGGGACCGTCGTGCCGGGGCCTCCGGGATCGTCGATCAAGGCCGTGATACCGCCGGGGAGCTCGCCAATTCCTGGAACCGTCGGTGTGCCAGCCCAGCCGCCTGCCATTCCGCCGTCGCAGCCGGCGCAGCCGACGCAGATTGTCGCGCCGCCAACGCCGCAGGCTCAGGCGCCGGCACGGCCTCCGGTGATGACGCCTGTGCCACCGCCAGTTTCACCCGCGACGCCACCGTCAGCCGGCAGAGCGGACGAGAAGACGCAGGTGGTGGTCGGCGCGCCGACGACGCCGATGCTGGTGGCTGGTGGACCGTACACCGTGCCTCTCGCGATTTCGGGAGCATCGCGCGTGAACACGGTGTCCCTGTCGGTTACCTTCAACCCACGGGTCCTGCGCGTGCGGCTCCCCCAGGAGGGCGACTTTATGAGAAGGGGGGGGGCGAAGGTGACGTTCACCCACAAGATCGACGAGACGGCCGGTCGGATCGATCTGTTGCTGACCCGAGTCAATGACACGGCGGGCGCTTCCGGGGATGGTGTGGTGGCGGGCATCATCTTCGATGCGATTGGCGCTGGCACATCGCCGCTGACGGCGGCGGGGGTGGCGACTGCACCAGGCGGAGCGCCGCTTCCGCTCCAGTTCGTGTCGGCGACCGTGACGGTGCGGTAACTCTGTGGCACTGACGATGACGAGGAGGGCCGCGACGGTGAGTCGGAGAGCCGGCGGGGCTCGCGGAGGGTTCACCTTCGTCGAACTGCTCGTCGTCGTGACGATTCTGCTGATCCTGTCGGCGGCGGTGATGCCGCTGGCTCGAGTGACGATACAACGACAGAAGGAAGTCGAGTTGCACCGGGCCCTGCGTGAGATGCGGACGGCGATCGATAAGTACAAGGATGCCGTCGATCAGGGCCTGATCGGCGGGACTGACGTGAAGGTGGGCAGCGAGGGGTATCCCGAGGATCTCGATACGCTGGTCGAGGGCGTGACCCCCGTCAACGACGCCACTGGCCGGAAGCTGAAGTTCCTGAGGCGCATTCCATTCGACCCCATGACGCGCAGCACCGAGTGGGGAAAGCGTTCGTACCAGGACAGCCCGACGTCGACCTCGTGGGGCCGGCAAAACGTGTTCGATGTGTACACGACGAGTACTGGCACGGGACTCGATGGGACCAAGTATCGTGACTGGGACTGACTCTCGGCGCCCCCGTCGGTCGGCTGTGTGCGACGCCTCGCGCCGCGCCGGATTCACGATAATCGAGCTGCTCGTCGTGCTCTCGATTATCGTCATCCTGGCCGGTATGGCGATGGCGCAGTATCGCAACAGCGTGACGCGGGCACAGGAGAGCGTGCTGGCGACGGATTTGTTCCGGATGCGCGATGCGCTGGACCAGTACTACGCCGACAAGCAGCAGTACGCGCCGACACTCGACGCGCTGGTGACCGAGGGGTACCTTCGAGAGATTCCAAAGGACCCATTCACCAGGACGGCCGAGACGTGGCAGCCGGTTCTGGCCGAACCGGACCCGAACAACCCGACGAGCGAACCGGGCATCTATACCGTCAAGAGCGGTTCCGAGCGGACGGCGCTTGACGGCACCCGATACGCGGAGTGGTGACCGATCCCAGGGAGCAGGCGGTATGACACGACAGATTCGGGCAACGTCAACGCGCAACAGCCGACGCCTGAGGGCCTGCGGAGTGGTTCTGGGGCTGGTGCTCACGGCGTCCTGCAGTAAAGCGTCGCTCATGGCGCCGAGCAGCAGCACGCTGACGCTCCTGGTGAGCCGCACGACGGTGGGCCTCAGCACGTCGGTGAATGTGACCGCGCTGGTGTACGAGTCCAGCGGTACGCCTGTTCACGATGGGACCGTCGTGGACTTCTTCGCCACGCTCGGGACGCTCAGCCCTGCGCAGACGACGACGAAGAACGGCCAGGCCACCGTGCAGTTACTGACCGGGACGGAGTCTGGCATTTCGGAGATCACCGCGAAGTCGGGTGGCGCGACTCTCGCGTCGACCGTCAAGGTCACCGTTGGCGCGGCCGCCGCCGGCGTCGTCGAACTGGCGGCCAGTCCCATCTCGCTGCCGTCGACCGGCGGTACCAGCGTGCTGACCGCCACGGTGAGCGACGCCAGCGGCAATCGTCTCTCCGGGATCCCGGTCACGTTCAGCCACAACGCCGGCAGCCTGGATCAGAGCAGTGCGAGCACTGATAGTAATGGACAGGCGCAGAGCCGACTGACGACGCTGGTGAACTCCACGGTCACCGCGTTGGTGGCGGGGGGCACGAGCGGGTCGTTGACGTCGTTCCCTGTGATCATTACGCTGAGGACGCCGCCGATCGCGACATTCGGGACGGTCACCGCGTCTGGGTTTACCGCCACGCTGCAGTACTCCGCCTTCCCGGGAGCGGATGGTACCGCGATCACCTCGGTGACGATCGCCTTTGGAGACGGCGCATCGCAGGGATCGCTTGGGGCTGGATCGGCCCAGTCCATCGTCCACGTGTACGGATCGGTGGGCACGTATGTCGCACGTCTCACTGTCGTCGATGCTGCCGGGGAAACGACCATCGCCTCGACTGCCGTCGTGGTGAGGTGATGTCTGGCGCGGCTGCGCGACCGGGCGGCCAGCGCGGGTACGCGATGGCCGTGCTGCTGGTGATGCTGGCCGTGATGGGTGTTGCCATCAGCGTGGCGATGCCTGTCTGGCGCACAGCCGTGCAGCGCGAGAAGGAAGAGGAACTCATCTTCCGGGGCCGGCAGTATGCCAGGGCGATCGGACTCTTCCAGCGCCGCTTCGCCAACGCCTACCCTCCCTCGATAGACGTGCTCGTCGAACAGAAGTTTCTGCGCAAGAAGTACAAGGACCCGATGACCGAAGACGGAGAGTTTCAGGTCCTGTACCAGGGATCAGCGCTGGCCTTGTCTGGCGGGCGCGGAGCTCAAACAAGTACCAGCGGCAGGCAGGGGAGCGGCTCCGGCGCATTCGGCGCAGGAGCAACGACTGGCGCTGGCAGCCGGCAGGGTGGATTTCCCACCACCACGATCGGCGAGCGATCTGGCGTGGGGCCACGGGGCGGCGTGATTGGCGTGGCCAGCAAGAGCACGGAGAAGTCGTTCAGGATCCTGGATGGGCGCTCGCAATACAACGAATGGCAGTTCATCTGGATGCCGCCGGCCTTTCAGCCCGGGCGTGGAGGCGGAGCGAATCAGCCAGGTGTCCGGAGCGGCGGTCGCGGTGGGCCATCAGGCCTGCCTGGGCAGGGTCGCGGCGGACCGTTCGGGTACCCGGGCCAGGGTTCAGGAGGCGGACGCCAGCCGGGGAGCGGTAGAGGTCCGGGCCGATGACCGCGCCGTCCGCTAAACGAGACTCTCGACGATAGCGTCGTGCAGGGCGCGCCGAACGGTTTGAATGGCGTCGGCCGGACCCGCCGACGGATGCACCCGATTCGTGAGCAAGACCACATAGATGCCAAGTCGAGGATCGATCCAAAGCGAGGTGCCGGTGAATCCTGTGTGTCCAAACGCATCGGGAGACATCCGGTTTCCGCAAGACGATGTCGGACGCATCGTGTCCCAGCCGAGGGCACGAGAACTGCCCGGGATAGAGGAGGGCGTCACAAACGCCCGCATCGTGTCCTGACGAGCCAACGCCCCGGTTCCGTTCTGATCGCCTCTCAAGGAACGCATCACCGCACGCGCGAATTGCCCGAGCGCGCCAGCGGTCCCGAACAGGCCGGCATGGCCCGCAACGCCGCCCAGCGCCCACGCATTATCGTCGTCGACGTCGCCGGCCAGGAGGCGGCCTCGACCAGACTCGGCCCGCGCCGGGGCGAGTCGATCGAGCCAGTCGGCCGGCGGTCGATATGTCAACGCCATCGCATGAGAGGGCCCCAAGACGTCCTGGAGGATGCCCGTCAATTGTCGGTCCAGCGTCGCGCCAGCCGCCGTTTCGAGGACCCATCCGAGCAGGATGAAGCCGAGATCGCTGTAGACCGATGCCGTGCGCGGCTCGTACTCCAGCGCGCACTGATCGAGTGCGGTGACGAACGCGTCCCGCCCCGTGCACGATTCGAACAGCGGCCGCCACGCCGGAAGGCCTGCACGATGTTCGAGCAGATCCCGGATGGTCACCGTGCGCCGATCGGGGTTCTGCCATTGGTTCATCCACCGGCAAACCGGAGAGTCGAGCGTGACAATGCCGCGTTCGACCAGACGCATCGCGATCGTGGCCGTCGCGACGACTTTGGTGAGCGAGGCCAGATCGAATCGCGTGTCGAGAGTGGTGGGACTGCCATGCGCCTCGTACGTCAGTGTTCCAAGCGCATCGGTCCAGAGCAACTGGTCGGCGGTGCCGACTTCGATGACGGCGGCGGGGAACACGCGTCCGGCGATGGCCGCTTCAATCACCCGGCGAATCGGCGCAGTCGCTCTGAGGGCGGACGTCAAGGGCGTGGGGTGGAGCCGGTGGAGGAGCCGCCCGTGTCGAGCAGGCTCCGGAGGCGGGTTTCGATATCCTCACCCAGCGCGTCGCGCATCAGTCCCTTGGCTTTGCGCAGCCGCGACAGCGCCTTGACGTACGACAGCCCGGTTCGCTGCATGACGATAGCCGCCTTCGCGTTCCAGTGGGCGCGCTTGAGCAGTTGTTCGGCCCCTGTCCGATCAAGGCCCGTCACGATGCCGACGATGCGCTTGGCCCGATCCTTCAGCTTCTCTGACGTCGACTGGACGTCGACCATCAGATTGCCGTACGTCTTGCCGATGCGGACCATCGCGGCGGTCGACAGCATGTTCAGCACGAGCTTGGTGGCGCTGGCGGCCTTCAATCGGGTTGATCCGGCAATGACCTCCGGGCCGACGCCCATCGCGATCGTGATGTCGACGAAGGTCTGCAGTTCGGTCGCCGGATCGCAGGTGACGAAAATGATCCGCGCGCCGGCCCTGCGCGCCGCCGCGAGCCCGCCCCGCACGAACGGCGTCATCCCGGACGCGGAAACGCCGACGAAGGCGTCGCGCCGGCCCGGCCGCAGTCTCGCGACTGTCCGAGCCCCCTCTTCGTACTCGTCGTCGGCGCCTTCGCGAGGCCGGAAGAACGCCGACTTGCCGCCCGCCATCACCGCCTGCACCATGTCCGGCGAAGTGCCGAATGTGATCGGCATTTCCGCTGCCTCGAGGACTCCCAGGCGGCCGCTGGTGCCCGCGCCGACAAAGACGAGGCGTCCCCCTTTGCCGAGCGCCTGAGTGATAATGTCGACAGCGAGGGCAATCCGCTCACGCTCGCGCGCGACGGCCGCCAGCATCTTGCGGTCTTCGCCGAGCATCACGTCGATAATTTCGGCAGGTTCCAGCTTGTCGATCGCCAGGCTGGCGGGATTGATCGCCTCGGTTGGCAGCTGTTGCCACTTGGACTGAGCCGGCATGAAACACCCCGTGACGCACAAACGCCAACGGCCGATACTAGCGCCGGCACGGAAGGGTGTCAAACAGCCTGGCCCGCCCGAGGACCAGACGCGCAGCGCCGCGCGGGTCTTCGACGAGTATCTCGATTTCCTCCGCGTGGAACGGCGCCTGGCAGACAACACGGTGGAGAACTATGGCCGCGACCTGGCGAGGCTCCGCGAGTTCGCCGTGGCAAGCGGCTGTGATCTGCACGCGCTGACCCGGCAGGACCTCGAGCGCTTCGTTCGCCACCTGGTGTCGAACGAGCTGTCGCCCCGGTCGACGGCGCGCCTGGTCGCAAGCGTCCGCGGATTCTACCGGTATCTCGTGCGCGAGGGACGCCTGGAGGCCAGTCCCGCTGACGAACTTCGGGCCGCCCGGCCGTGGCCGACCCTGCCGACGTGCCTGAGCCCTGAGGAGGTCGAGCGTCTGTTGGCGCTGCCCGATCCGGCGAAACCGGCTGGGCTCAGGGACAAGGCCCTGATCGAGCTGCTCTACGCAACCGGCCTGCGTGTGTCCGAACTCGTGGGTCTCCGGATGATGGACATCCGTCTGTCGGCGGGTTACCTGACCTGTACCGGCAAGGGTGATAAGCAGCGGATTGTGCCGATTGGCGACGAAGCCGCGCGGTGGGTGAGCCGCTACCAGCAGGACGGACGGCCCAGACTGCTCCGGCAGCGGTCGACGCCGCGCCTGTTCGTCAACGCGCGCGGCGGGCCGCTCAGCCGCGTCGGATTCTGGAAGATTCTCAAGGGGTACGCGCGACGGGCCGGACTGCACCCGCACGTGAGCCCGCACGTGCTCAGGCATTCGTTCGCCACGCATCTGCTGGAACGCGGCGCCGACCTGCGCGCGATTCAGATGATGCTGGGCCACGCGGATCTGTCGACCACCCAGATCTACACGCATGTGCTCGAGACACGATTGCGCACGATTTACGACCAGTTTCATCCCCGCCGGTGAGGGCGAGAAGGACATTCGTGGTGAAGCGTATCGCGATCGGCATTCTGGCGATACTGGGCGTGTGGGCCGCTTGGTCGCTGGTGACGCTCCCGCCGGCTGCCATCGTATTGCCGGCGTCGGCATCGGCCCGCCCGGTGGTGACGGGCGCGTACCACGTCCACTCGAAGGCCTCGGACGGCACCGGCACGATGGAAGAGATCGCCGCGGCCGCCGGCCGCGCCGGGTTGAACTTCGTGATTGTGACCGACCACGGCGACGCGTTCAGGACGCCGGCGCCGCCGCGCTATTACGGTCGCGTACTGTGCATCGACGCCACGGAAATCAGCACGACCGATGGTCACTACGTCGCCATTGGACTGGGGACGCCACCGTACCGACTGGCCGGCGAGGGACGCGATGTGGTCGAAGACGTGGCGAGGCTCGGCGGATTTGGCGTCGCGGCGCATCCGGATTCGGGACGAGAGTCGCTCAGGTGGAACGAATGGGATGCGCCGTTTGATGGCATCGAGTGGCTGAACGGCGATTCACAACTGCGCGAGATCTCGGCGTGGCAGTTCTTTCCGATCCTCATCCAGTATGCGGTCCGACCAGCCGAGACGCTGCTGTCTCGGTTCATCCGTCCCCAACGCGCGCTGGATCGCTGGGATCAACTGACCGCGAGGCGACGCGTCGTGGCGCTTGCGGCCAGCGACGCTCACGCCAGGCTCGGTCTGCGCAACACAGGCGACCCCTATGGGGAGGCCCTCTACCTGAAGCTGCCGACCTACGAGGCCGTGTTCCGGGCCTTCTGCCTGAACGTGGAAGTGGACGCCGGGCCGACCGGCGATGCGGCGATCGATGCGCGATCGATTCTGTACGCGCTCAGGAACGGACGCGTCTTCACGACGATGTCGGGGCGAGCCGCACCAGCCAACCTGCAGTTCACGGCGTGGTCGGCCACGGCGGCGACGCGACAGGGAGGTGCGCTGCCGCTCGACCGCGGTGTGATGCTGCGGGCGTCGGCCAATATGCCGCCCGGCGGGGCTCTCGTGCTGTTGAAGAACGGGAAGATCGTCCAGGAAGGCCAGGGCGGGGAGATTCGCTTCGCCACCGATCAGCCTGGCGTCTTCAGGGTTGAGGCGCGGTTGTCCGCCGCATCCGGCTCCGACGCGCTGCCCTGGCTCCTGAGCAACCCGATCTACGTCGGTGTAGCGCCGCAGGAATCAGGCATTGATTCAGCGGCCCAGGTCGACTTCGTTTCTTTTCCGTTGCCAGCCGACTGGCAGATTGAACACGATCCGTTATCCGCCGGAACAGCCGCCTTGGTGGGCGACGGAGCTGGGGCGCAGCGGGAGTTCCAGTTTCATCTGGCCGACGGGGCGGCGCCCAGTCCCTTTGTCGCCATGGTGACATCTGGGGTCGCCGTGCTGCACGACGCGGACCAGTTGCGCTTCAGGATCCGCGCGAGCCGCCCTCTGCGCGTGTCGGTGCAGGTCCGCCTCGAGGGCCGCGCGGTCGATCGACGCTGGGTGCGATCGGTGTACGCGGAGCCGGCGGTGAGGACGGTCACCGTGTCGCTGGCTGACATGCGCGCGGCTGGAACCGGCGCGCGGACGCCGTTCGACCGACGCGAGATCGACGCGCTGCTGTTCGTGATCGACACGGTCAACAGCCGGCCGGGCGACCAGGGAACGGTGTGGATTGACGCGCTCGAGACCGGGCGTCAGGTGCGCACGGTCAGCAGCAGGTAGATGGCCACTGCCGCGAACAGGATATTGGCCGACCACGCCGCGAGCATCGGCATCATGACTCCGCCGGTTCCGAGCGCGCCGAACACGCTGTCGGCGATTCGGTAGAGCACGGCGAGCACAATCGCCAACCCGATGCCGTACATCGCGCCGCGCCGGCCGGTCGTCACCGCGAACGGCACCGCGATCAGCATCATAATCACGGTGACCAACGGGAACGACACCTTCCGGTGCAGGGCCACTTCGTACTTCACGACGTTGAAGCCAACGGTCCGCATCTCGGCGATATAGCGGGCGAGTTGCCCGTACGTCATCGCATCGGCGTCGAGGGCTTCGGTCGCGAAGTACTGCGGCGGTTCCATCTGGATGAGGGCCAGCGGCACCGACCTGAAGCTCAGCTCTTTGGCGTTGCGGTCGAACTCGCGGGTCCATCCGTCGCGTCCGTCCCAGCCCACGAGTTCCTCGCGGCCGGTGGCGCTCCCGGTGAACGACGCCACCCGGAAGAAGGAGCGGCTCTGCAGCCGCCAGGCGTTCGCCGGAAAACGGAAGACCGACAGGGCATTGAGCTGGTTGCGCTGGGCATCAAACGACACGTAGTTGTAGATGTCGCCGTTGCTCGCCACCAGCCACTGGCGAGTGGCCAGGTCGAACGTGTGCGACGTTCCGCTGCGAATCACGCGTCGCAGCGACTCCGCGCGTTTGTTCGACGCCACCAGCACCCGCTCCTCGAGCAGAAACAGAGCCCCTCCCGCCAGCACCGCAAACAATACCAGCGGCACGGCGCTGCGGTAGAGGCTGATCCCGCACGCCCGCATGACGATCAGTTCGCTGCTGCGAGTCAGCATACCGATGGTCACGAGGCCGCCGATCAAGACCGCCAGGGGGATGCAGAAGTACACGAACTGGGGCGTCGCCCAGTAGAGGTACTCGATCAGCATCTGGGTTGTGGCCTGGCCCTTGAACAGCTTCTCCGACAGTTCGATAAAGGTCGAGACGTAGAAGATCGCCACCAACCCGCAGAATGTCACGGCGAAGACGCCGAGATAGATGCGGCTGAGGTACCCATCGAGGATCGAAGCCCCGGGAGGAAGCCATCCTCTCGCCGATCCTCTGGCCCGCGGCACCCATCCGCCGGTGTCGTCGGGGCCGGGCTGCCGTCGGCCAGACAGGGGAGCCAGCCATCTGACCGAACCGAGCCGGCTCATCAGCCGCATCAGGCTCCCAACCACAGTTCTCCAGCGGCGCAGCGCCGATCCGCGCGCGAGCACGAGCACGATCCCGACCGCGCCGAGCACAAGATCGGGCACCCACGGCGCGAACTCAGCGACCATCATCTTTCCCTTCACCGCCGACTGGGCCGTCGTCAGCAGGAGGTAGTACACGAAGATGACCGCAATCCCGAGAACGAATCCCGCGAGCTTGCCCTCGCGTCTGCTGGTCAGGCCGAGCCCGACGCCAATCAACGCGAAGACCAGGCAGGCGACGGGAATCGAGAACTTCCGCTGGATGGCCATGACGGCAGGATGCGTCGACACCCCCTGACCCTGTAACTGGTCGATGCGCTCCCGCAGTTCGGCAATAGTCATTTCCTGGTCGCCTTTTTCGGGACCGGTACGCGGAAAGACCGAGTCGGGATCGAGGTTCAGGCTCAGTTCCTTGAAGTGGGAGATATCGTATTCGCCGGGTGTCGCGGCCTTGCTGCTGTGTTGGGTGCAGTCCTCCAGATACAGGGTGATCGATCGTTTCTGCCTGTCTATCAGGAGCCTGCCGCTCGAGGCCACGTAGACCACCGGACTGGCGGCCACCGTCGTATCCGCGAGGAAGACGTCGCGCCAGCCGGTTCCGTCCTTCGGCACGTCCCGGACGTACAGCACCCGGTTTGGGAAATCGGTGAAGAAGACGCGAGGTTTCACCTCGCCTTCGGTACGCTGAGCGATGATTCGGAAGCTGATCTCACGTGACGTTTGATTCGCGTCAGGCAGGGCTTCGATGATCACCCACGACGTGGCGGCCCAGGCCGCGATGGCCAGGACCACGACCGGCCGCGCGATCCGGAAGATGCTCACGCCGCAGGCCTGGACGGCGACCCACTCGCGGTCGGCGGAGAAGCGGCCGAGGCCAACGAGCACGCCGACCAGGAGGGCCATCGGAATCGTGACCGAGAGCGCTTGAGGCAACAGCGTGACCATCAACAGGACGATCGTCCGGCCGGCGACGCCCTTGGCGATCAGCTGTTCGGCCAGTTCGACGAGGAACGGGATGATGAGGACAAACGTGAACACCAGCAGCGAGATGAGAAACGGGCTGATGATGCTGCGGATGATGTAGCGATCGATGAGTCGCGGCATGAATGTTCGAACGATACCACAGCGCTGGGGTGCGGCGGTTTGGGAAGAGTGGTCTAGGTGGTTTGCCAGAGAAAGGGTCCGAATCCATCAACAATGCGTCAACAGGCCTGTATTGTTAGGGATATCACTAACGTCTGATAATGTATGTTATGTTAACCAATGACTGACCTACTGGGCACGTGTCGGTCATTGGCTAACATAACATACGCTTCGCTCCGGGCTTGGCGACTATTCGGACTCCCAGACGTGTCGGTCATCAGCTAACATAACGTACGCTCGGCTTCGGGCTTGGCGACAGGCCGACTACTTGCTTCTGCGCAACTCGTCCAGGATGCCTTCGAGTGCGTGGATGATCTCTGAACGTTCGACCTGTCGTTTTGGAAAGGTCATCTTCAAGTTGAACGTCCTGGCGGGCGCCTTGTACACAAAGGTAAAGGCCTTCGGCCGGCCGTGTTTGGGCTTGGCGACGGCCTCTCGAGCCTGTTGACGCGTCGGTGAAGCTCCATCGCGCGTGATCCGCTCGACGAGCGCCATCATTTTCCGGGGGTCAGACTCTCTAACTATCTGCAATAACAAAGACTTAGACGAAATGTCGGCCAGCCGACACAGCGTTTTCACCTCGTCTGGCATCTT
The DNA here is from genome assembly GCA_026393755.1 of Acidobacteriota bacterium. Classification (NCBI taxonomy): domain Bacteria; kingdom Pseudomonadati; phylum Acidobacteriota; species Acidobacteriota bacterium. Next base: position 94,247 of record JAPKZO010000022.1, on the reverse strand, counting down.
GTTGATGGCCAGGGTCTCGGTGATTGACGTGCGAGACTTCCCCAGCCGCTTCGCGAGATCCTCGTGCGTCAGCCCCTGCTTTTCGGCGACGGCGTGCAGAGCCTCGGCCTCCTCGAACGGGGTCAGATCCTTGCGCTGGAGATTCTCGATCAGGGCCAGTTCAATGACCTCGTCCTCATCCACATCTCGGATGACCACGGGCAACTCGGTCAGCCCGACCTGGACGGCCGCCTGATACCGTCGCTCGCCGGCGATGATCTGATACCGCCCTCCCTTGCACCGGACAATGAGCGGTTCCAGAATCCCCTTCTCGCCAATCGAGGCCATCAACTCCGACAGATCCCCCATGGTCTGTCGCGGCTGGTCAGGATTCGGATCAATCTGATCGATGGTGACGAGACGGCCGATCGGCGTCCCGGCGGGCGCCGACAACGTCTCGACATAGTGCTCATCGTGACGCATCCGAATGGTCTCGGGCAGACCCGATCGCTTAGACACGGTCGATGACCTCCTCACACAGCCGATAGTATTCTGTCGCTCCGGACGAATCCGGCGCAAAGCTGAAGATGGGTTCTTTGTACGCCGGGCTCTCTTCCAGTCGAACGCTCTTGCTGATCACGGTCGCAAACACCTGCTCGCCGAACACCTTATTGATCTGGAGCCGGATATCACGCGCCAGCGCCGTGCGCTTGTCGTGCATCGTGATGAGGACGCCGACCAGCCGCAGATCCGGATTCGCGCGGCTCCGGACTTTCTCGACGGTCTCGAGCAAATCATCGGTGCCTTCCAGAGCGAAGTACGACGATTGAATCGGCACCAGCAGGTGCGTCGATGCCACTAGCGCGTTGACGGTCAACAACCCGAGCGTCGGCGGACAGTCGATGACGATGGCGTCGTAGTCGGCCCGGATGGGCTCGATCCTGTCCTTCAACCGGAAATGGGAGTCGAGCTCCCCCACCAGTTTGCCCTCAAGCTTGGCCAGGGCAATCCGAGCGGGAGCCACTGAGAGGTTGGGAACGGTCGACGCCTGAATGATGGAAGCCAGCGGAACGCCGCTGTCGGCCATCACCTCATACAAACTGTGTTCGGTGTGACGCACATCGAGATACGACATGCTGCTGTTGGCCTGAGGGTCCATGTCGACGAGCAACGTTCGCTTGCCGCGCAGCGCGAGAGCTGCCGCCAGATTGATGGCGGTCGTCGTCTTGCCGACTCCGCCCTTCTGGTTGGCAATCGATAGAATCATGTGGCCTGGACCGTCGAAGCCCTTCGATTCACAAATGCGGCGACAGATCCGTTCGCTCAGGACTTGGGCGGCTTCATTCTAGGCGGGCCGTGGAAAGAGTGTCAAGCAAGCGACGAATTGGGCCTGCTTTTGAATCGTACGCTACATCTTGTACTTGCCGAGTTCTTCCGGATCGAGGCTCTCGAGCCAGCGCTGGAGACGATTCGGATCGGTCTTGTCGGGTGATACGTCGATGGACTTCGCGTGTTCGATGACGCATTCCTCCACGTAGATCGGCGCCTGCGTGCGAAGGGCCAGCGCGATCGCGTCGCTGGGTCTCGCGTCAATCGCGACCACTTCGCCTCCGCAGAGCAGGTAGATCAACGCGTAGAACGTGTTGTCCTTGAGGTCGGACACCACGATTCGCTGCACACTGGCATTGAGGTCCGCCAGGACGTTTCGCAGCAGGTCATGAGTCATCGGCCGCGGCGTCGCAATGTTCTCGATCTGCAGCGCGATGGCGTTGGCCTCGAAGACGCCAACCCAGATAGGCAAAACCCGCTCGCCTTCACGATCCCGAAGGATGATGATGGGCATGCTGGTGACAGGGTCGACCATCAGTCCTTTGATCACCATTTCAATCTGCATGAGAACCCCCGGCGGCCACGCCGCTGACACAAAGTAGGCTTCTGGCTCGGCGCTGTCAAGCAGTCGATCGCAAGGCTCGGCCCCAGAGACTGTGGGGGCCGGCACGTTCAATCAGCACCGCCGCCGTGCAGCCCACCTGGTCGGCCGTTCCCGGGAAATTCACCACCGTGTTCCCCGTCGTTCGACCCGAAACTTCCGTGTCGCGCCGCCGGCTCACGCTGTCTACGAGCACGTCGAACGTCCGGCCAACCAGGCCGTCGTGGATCGACTGCTGAATCTCCTGCTGTCGCTTCTGTAGTTCGCCAAGGCGGCGCGACTTCACCTCGCCGGGGATGTCGTCTCGAAGTCGCTTCGCGGCCAGCGTGCCTGGACGTTCGGAGTAACTGAAGGAGAAGATCGAATCGAATCGCACCCGATCCACGAGCGACAGCGTCTCGCCATGATCTGATTCAGTCTCGCCGGGAAATCCGACGATGATATCGGTTGAGAGCCGGATTTCGGGCACCGCCGAACGGAGCGCCCCGACCAGGTCGAGGTAGTCTTCGCGGGTGTGGCGCCTGCACATTGCCGCAAGGATTCGGCTGGACCCCGATTGCACGGGCAGGTGGAGATGCTTGCACACCTTGGGGAGCGTCGCGATCGCCTCGATGAGGCGGGATGTCACGTGCCGCGGGTGCGGGCTGGCAAACCGGATGCGTTCCACCCCGGCCACGTTGTTGACCGCCTCCAGCAAACCCGCGAAATCGCACGCCGGGTCGTCGGGGGCCTGGTAATGATTCACGATCTGGCCCAACAGTTGGACCTCTCTTCTCCCACTCGCCACCACCTGCTCGACTTCGGCCAGAATGTCCGCCTTCGGCCGCATCCGCTCGTGCCCCCGGGTGTACGGCACGACACAGAACGCGCAAAAGTCGTTGCAGCCCTCGATGGCCGTCACATAGGCCTTCACCGGGTCCGATCGCCGTGCGATTCCCAGGGGAAACGAGACGTCATCGTAGGGGTGGATGTCGATCTGCCGGCGTGACGTGTCGAACGCCTGTGTCACCAGTAGAGGAAGGCGCTTTTCGGCCTGGGTGCCGACCACGACATCGACATACGGCGAGCGCTTGAAGAAGGCCGATCCCTCCTGCTGCGCCAGGCACCCGGCAACCGCGACCAACGGGTCACGGCCCAGCTGTTCCGACTCGGAGCGGATTTCACCGAGTCGGCTGACCACCTTGTCTTCCGCCTTCTCACGAACGCTGCACGTATTCAGGATCACGACGTCCGCATCGCTGATGTCCGATGCCAGCTCGTAGCCAGCCGATTCCAGCAGCCCGGCCATACGCTCGGAGTCGTGGACATTCATCTGGCAGCCGAATGTTTCGATCAAGTACCGTCGCGGCATCTATTTTCGCTTTCGCCTTTCGCCTTTCGCTTCACGTTCGCTTTCGCCTGCGCGAGCGGCAATCATCTCCCGTGCAGCCGACCTGGCCCCGTCGGCGACAACCGCCCCCGCCATCATTCGGGCCAGCTCGTCGACACGGGCTTGTTCGCCGAGGCGCTCGATGGACGTGACGGTTCTCCCCTGCCGGACGAACTTGGTCACACAGTAGTGGCTGCTCCCTGCCGCGGCGATCTGCGGGAGGTGCGTAATGCAGAGCACCTGGAACCGCCGGCCCAGCGACTGGAGGCGCTGCCCCACCACGTCAGCCACTCTTCCCCCGATCCCCGCATCGACCTCGTCAAAGATCAGCGTCTTGCCGGGCGAATCGGTGGAGGCCAGGGTCTTCAAGGCGAGCATCATTCTCGAGAGCTCACCTCCCGAGGCGACGCGTGCCAGGGGGCGCAGTTCCTCTCCCGGGTTCGGCGACACGTAGAACTGCGCCTGGTCGATCCCTCGCACGGTCCACCCGTCGTCGGTCGGGTCGGGAGGTTCGAACCGTACCTCAAACCTCGCCCGTTCCATCGCCAGTTCCGCCAGTTCCTTCTCGAGGGCCGACGCAAATCCGGCCGCCCTCGCGCGACGCGTCGTTGACAACGTCGCCGCCAGTTCGCGATAGGCGCTCGCCGCCGAATCGAGACGGCGTTCCAACTGCTGGACCTGCGCGGCTGCCGACTCGAGCATCAGCAGCTCGTCGGCGCATTGCGTCCGTCTCGCGACGACCTCTTCGAGCGTCGGCCCGTACTTGCGTTTCAGACGCTCCAATGTCGCCAGACGATCCTCAACCTCGGCAAGCCGCTCGGGAGACGCATCGATGTGGGCGCCATACTCACGCACGAACCCCGATAGTTCGCCAAGGACCGCATCGATAGCATCGCGGCCCTCGACCCACGGCTGGAACCGCGGTTCGAACTGCGCCAGCTCCCCTACTCGCTTCCACACGACCGCGAGCGAGGTGACCACTGACGAGTCGTCGTCGTACAGCCGGCCGTAGACCTCGTCGCACAGTCGCTTCAGTTTTTCCGCGTTCGCAAGCAATCGCTTCGTCGCGTCGAGCCCCTCGTCTTCTCCGGCGACGGGTTTGACGCGGTCAATCTCGCTCAGTTGAAAGCGCAGGAATTCGGCGCGAGCCTCCTTGTCACGCTCGACGCGCCGCAACTGCTCGAGTTGACGGTGCGCCTCGGTCCATTCATCGAACGCCTGCTGCACTGAGCGGCGTTCGCTGGAAAGGCCGGCGTAGCTGTCGAGCAAATCGAGGTGGACATCGGGATCGAGCAGCGCCTGATGTTCGTGCTGACCGTGCAGATCAACCAGAGTGGCGCCAAGTTCCTTGAGCGCCGATGCGGTCACCAGCACGCCGTCGACAAAGCTCCGGCTGCGGCCCTGCGCGTTGATCTCTCTTCGCACGATCAGTTCGCGCCCCTCGTGATCGAATACCGCCTGGATGATCGCTATTTCTTCGCCTGTTCGGATGACATCCGCGGAAGCGCGATCGCCGAGCAACAGTCCAACCGCGCCCACCACGATTGATTTGCCGGCGCCGGTTTCGCCAGTCATCACGTTCAAACCTGGCTGAAGCGTGACCTCGAGCGACTCGATGACCGCCAGATTCCTGATGTTCAGATATCGCAGCATATGGGCCGCCGGCTGGAGGGAGCGCGTCGTGGAACTCCCATGATATCACGGGTTTGACAGGGTTCAGCCGCCATGGTACGCTTCGCTTGATCTGCTGCCGGCGCTTCTCTCGTGCCGGTCGCCTGCACACCTGTCACCCGTGGCTGCGACCCAACATCCGGGAGGGGTACGAAAGCGTGACTGTCAATTCTATTGCCGGCGACGGCGTCATCGACCTGGTGCTTCGGTCGGGAGCCGTGGCAAAATTCGTCCTGCTCATCCTGGCCGGGTTCTCGGTCGCCTCATGGGGGATTATCCTCCACAAGTTGTGGCATTTCTATCGGATCCAGACTCAGACCACCCGATTTCTGGATGTGTTCCGGCGGAGCTCGAAGTTCTCCGAGGTTCATGCTGTCTGCCAGAGTTTTCCCGTCAGTCCGCTGGCCGGAATTTTTCGGGCCGGCTACGCCGAATTGAATACGCAGCTGAGACAGTCAGGTCAGCCCGCAGCCAGTCCTGGAGGGCCTCCCGCTCGTCCAATACTGAAGAGTCTGTCCTCGGTTGATCGGGCGTTGCTCCGAGCGGCGGCGGTGGAAGTGACCAGGATCGAGCGCAATCTCTCGGTGCTGGCGACAACGGCCAGCATCTCGCCATTCATCGGGTTGTTCGGCACCGTGTGGGGCATCATGACGTCGTTCCAGCGGATTGCCAGCGTCGGCTCGACCAACCTCGGCGTGGTCGCGCCGGGGATCGCGGAGGCGCTGATTGCGACAGCCGCAGGGCTGTTCGCAGCCATTCCTGCCGTGTACTTCTACAACCACTTTGTGGCGGACGTGAAGCGATTGACCTCGAGCATGGACGATTTCTCGCTCGAGTTCCTGAATATCGCGGAACGCAACTTCACCTAGGATCGGGTCGCCCCCGAGGGCGCGAGGCGTCATGCCAAAGGTCAGTCCATCCGAGGATGTCTCGACGGGACGCGGCGGGCGGGTTCGCCGCGTGTCGTCGTCGCTCGCCGAGATCAACGTCGTGCCGCTGGTCGACGTGATGCTCGTCCTGCTGATCATCTTCATGGTCACCGCGCCGATGCTGCAGCGCGGTGTCGACGTCAATCTGCCGGTGTCGCTGCGATCCGCGCCGATCTCCGACGAACGCGTCTTTGTGACCGTGCCCCTCACCTACCGCAAGACCCACATGGTCAGGCTTGGCGACGAACCTGTCCGCATCGATCTGCTTGCCGAGAAGATCCGCCAGGCGACCGACGGGCGCGCGGATCGCGACGTGTTTCTGCGAGGCGATGGCGGCATCCTGTTGCAGGAACTGATCGAAGTGATGGACCGGCTCAAGGAAGCCGGCGTACAGAAGATCGGCATCGTGTTGAGGTTGCCGGAGGAACGCTAGCGATGGAGCCCGTCACCAGCGTGCTCATCGAGCGCGCGCACGATGTGCAGGGGCTGCGGCGGATGGTCACCGTCTCGCTGGTCGCGCACGGCGCGCTGCTTGTCGTGCTCCTCGTCTTCCCGATGATCGGCGGATCCCGGTCGGTGGAGGATCTTCAGCCCGTCATGACGATTTCACTCGGCGGCGTCCCAGGTCCCCGCGCGGGAGGGATGACGATGATGAGCAGCCCGTCGCCGAGTGCCGCGTCGCGACCCGAGCCGACCACGGCCGCGAAAGTCATCAAGCCCCAGGCCGCCAAGCCTCCAGCGATGGTACTGCCTGAACGCGCTGCCAAACCGATGAAGCCGATCCCCCGCCCCGCCGCGCAAATGACCGCTGAGGCGCCGGCCTCTGCCGCGACAACGCCCCCGCAGGCGCCGTTCGGGGCGGATGCTGCGCAAACGGCGTCGAATCCAAACCGCGGCCTCGGGTTTGGCGGGCTGTCGACCGGAGGCGGAACCGGCGCCGGCGGGTACCTGGATGTCGCGAACTTCTGCTGTCCGGATTATCTCGTGACGATGCTGCAATTGGTGCAGAGCAACTGGCCCGCGCGCCAGGAAGTGGCTGGCGAGACGCTGGTGAAGTTCCGCATTCTGCGAGACGGACGCCTCACCGAGATCGAGCTCGAGCGGTCCAGCGGGTATGCGGCGCTCGATCTGACTGCGCAGCGGGCGCTGTTCCTCACGCAGCGGCTGCCGCCGCTGCCCTCAGCCTTTCCTGAGGATCACCTGACCGTCCACCTCCGTTTTCCCTACCAGCGGTGATGATGCGCCATCGAACCTCTTCGCTCATGTCCTGTGCGGCCGGTGTCGCCGTGTTCATCCTGGCCGCGCCCTGGTCATTCCCGGCGGCGTCGCAGCCCGAGTCGCTCCAGACACCGCCGCCGCAGTCGCAGGTGCCGCAACAGCAATCCGAGATCGTGCTGAGTCTGAGCGGCGAGCCCGGCGCGCGGCCGCGGTACGCGGTTCCTGATTTCATCGCGCGATCCGCGGACGCGGAAACCGCGGACGCGGCGCGATTGCTTGGAGCCGTGCTCTGGGACGATCTCGCCTTCGAGCGCGAGTTCTACATGATTCCGCGCGACACCTACCGGTCCATTCCCGCGGCGGCGTCGATGCAGGCCGTGCCGTTCGATCGATGGCGCGAGCTGGGGGCTGACGCGCTGGTGATGGGCAGCGTCGAGAAGACCGGCCCCACGGCGTTCAGGGTCGAAGTCCGGCTGTTCGACGTGCGATCCGGACGGTCTGCGATCGCCCGGGAATACAGCGGATCAACTGCGAACCCGAGATTGTACGCGCACGCCGCGGCCGACGAGATTCATCAGACGCAGCGTGCGCTGAGGGGCGTTGCACGCACGAAGCTGACGTTCACCTCCGATCGAGACGGGGACCGGATGGTCGGCACAGTGCAGCAGCGCGGTGTCAAGGAGATCTACATTTCGGACTACGACGGCGCGAACCAGCGCCGCGTCACGATTTCGAAGACGCTCAATCTGTATCCGACCTGGTCGCCCGACGCCCGGACGATCGCGTATACGTCGTACCTCACCGGATTTCCGGACATCCATCTGTCGCTGATCTACCAGGGGATTCTTGAAAAGCCCACCGGCGGGAGATACCAGAACTGGTTGTCGTCGTGGTCGCCGGACGGGACCAAGCTGTGTTTCACGTCGACCCGCGATGGCAACGCCGAGTTGTACGTGATGGATAGGGATGGCTCGAATGTCCGGCGCCTCACGAACAATCCGGCCATCGACACGACGCCGACGTGGTCGCCGAGCGGCAGCCAAATCGCGTTTACCTCCGATCGCGGCGGCGCGCCGCAGATCTACGTCGTCGATGTCGACGGCCTGAATGTCCGCAAGCTGACCACCGAATCGTATTGCGATCGCCCCACGTGGTCGCCCGCGCCGTTCAACGAAATCGCGTATGAATCGCGGACGGGCTCGGGGTACGATATCAAGGTCTACACGCTGGCAACTCAGGAGGTCAGGCAGTTGACGTCCGGCGAAGGCAGCAACGAGAGTCCCAGCTACGCACCCAATGGCCGGCACCTGGCGTTCTCGTCGACGCGCAGCGGGAAACGGCAGATTTACACGATTGGCCGGGACGGCCAGGGGCTCAAGCAGGTGACCACAGTCGGCAACAATCAGACGCCCGACTGGTCCAGGTAGTCGGATGCAGGTATCGGAGATGAAACCAATGCAACGTTCAAGGGTGTCGCACGGTGGATGGCTTGTCGCGGTAACCGCTGCGGTGGTGCTGAGCGGGGCGTGCAACGCCAAGAAGCCGCCGGTCGCCACGCCGGTTCAGCCGCCGGTTGCCGCCCCGGAAGCCCAGGTGGTTCCGCCGCCTCCTCCGCCGCCGGCTCCGGTGCCGCTTACCGAGTCGCCGATGGTGACGCCGAAGGTGCCCGACGACCCGATGGCCTCGCGGTCAATTGACGAACTCAACCGCGAATCGCCTCTGCAGCCGGCGTTCTTCGGGTACGACAGTGCGGAGTTGAGCGCGGAGGCGCGCACGGCCCTCGATGCCAACGCGGCCCTGCTGCGCAAGTATCCGACGTGGGCCGTGACGGTCGAAGGCCACTGCGACGAGCGAGGGACGGCGGAGTACAACGGTGCGCTGGCGGAACGGCGCGCCGCGTCGGCCCGGACGTATCTGGTGTCGCTTGGCCTTCCGGCCGAACGCCTGCGCATCGTGAGTTACGGCAAGGAATTTCCGTTCGATCCTGGCCACGACGAGGCGGCGTGGGCGAAGAATCGGCGGGCGCATTTCGTGATTACATCCAAGTAGGGGCGCGATTGATCGCGCCCGAACGAGAGATCGTTCGCACCCGAACGCCCGATTGATCGCGCCCGCGTGAATGACCAGCGAGATGACATTATGAAGCAACACGTTCGGCTGATGGTTCTGGGAATCGCGCTGCTGGCCGGCGCAGCCTCTGCGCCGCTCGAGGCTGCCAATAAGGAGCATCTGCAGATGATGGCGGAGCTCCGCATCCTCCAGCAACAGACGCAATCGCTCCAGAAGCAGCTCATGGCGCTGACCGACGCGCTCACGAAGGTGTCGGCGGACCTCAAGGACCAGACGAATGCGGACCGGAAGGCCTTCGCCGATCAGAAGCTGGTTGTCGGCGGCGTCGCGACCGACCTGCGGGTGATCCGGGAGAAGGTCGACGAGAGCAACGTCCGGCTCACGTCGCTGTCACAGGAGGTCGAAGCGATTCGGGTGGCGCAGGCAGCCATCCCGCCCGCCGCCACGCCGGCGCAACCGCTCGACCCGGGGGCCGCCGCGCAGGAAGCGCCGGCGGCGACCAACCCGGCTGGTCAGGCCCCGGTGCCCAATCCCGGCGTCTCTCCGCAGCGTCTGTTCGAGTCGGCCCGAGCCGATTACTACGCGGGCCAATGGAGCCTCGCCATCCAGGGATTCGAGACGTACATCAAGACGTTTCCGAAGAGCGATCTGGCCGACGACGCGCAGTACTATATCGGCGAGACGTACTACAGTTCCGGCCGGTTCCGCGAGGCCGTGGCGGCGTACGACCGGGTGATCTCAAACTACCCGTCGAGCAACACGCTGCCAGATACCTACTACAAGCGCGGGCTTGCGCACAATTCGCTTGGGCAGGTTCCTCAGGCGCGCGAGTCATTCGAGTTCGTGGTCAAGAACTACCCGGACAGTGATGCGGGGCACCTGGCGAAGCAGGCCCTCGATCGTTTGAGCCGATCGGGGAAGTAACAGCCGATCAGATTCGCCCGGCGGGAACGCGGGCGGGACGGAAGGAACAGACATGGCGAACAGCTACAACAAGATCATTCTGGTTGGCAATCTGGGTAAGGACGCCGAGTTGCGGGCGACGCCGCAGGGCAAGCAGGTGGCCTCGGCCAGCCTGGCCGTGGAAGACTGGCAGAAGAAGGACGAGCGCGGCAAGCCTGGCGCCGAGTGGTACCGGATCAAGATCTGGGGCCGTCAGGCCGAGACGCTGTCACCGCACCTGTTGAAGGGCAAGACGATTCTGGTCGAGGGACGGCTGTCGATTCAGACCTGGACCGATCGCGAGGGCAAGAGCCGGTACACGCCAGAGGTTTCGGCCGATCGGGTCGTCCTTCTCGGCAGCGCCGGCCAGAGCTCATCGATGTCCAGTCGTGCGGAAGGTCCGGTCGATGACGAACTCGGCCAGTCGCCGGACGTGAATGCGGACGATATTCCGTTCTAGGAAGGATGAGGGACGGGCGCAATTGGTTGCGCCCCTATTTCTTGTCCGCTCTCCCGTACCTATCCTCGAGTCTCACGACGTCATCGAGTTCCGGCGTGGAGACCTCGAAGATGTCGACATCGCCGAGAGCGGTCATTCGATGCACGGTGCCGGCGGGCACGTGGACCCGGTCGCCCGGGTGCATCTCGCGGCCGACCAACGTGTCTCCCTCCTGAATCTCGAAGAGCAGTCTGCCTGAGTGAAGATAGATCGTCTCGACCTTCCTGCGGTGGTATTGCAGGCTCAAGGCATGGCCTGCCGTCACGTGGATCACTTTGCCGGCGTACTGGCCGGTCTTGGCCCATAACAACTCGTAGCCCCACGGTTTGTCCACTCGTGTCACGCCAGGGCGGGTCTCATCGTTCACCGTTGTCTCCTTCCGCGCCGGACTCAGCGATCCGGCCGTTGCTCCGCTTGAGAAGGCCCGGAAAGGCCGACGCCAGGTACGCGGCGATCTGTCGCGCTGACGCGAGCCGGAGTGCTCGTGCGACGACGGGGCGCAGGCGATCGAGGGATACCTCTCGCACGATCTCCCGCGCCGCCGGAATCAGCGTCGGGCTCATGCTGAAGCTCGTCACACCCAGCCCCAACAGCGCGAGCAGGGCCGTGGGATCGGCCGCCATCTCGCCGCACACCGCCACGGGCGTGCCCCGCCGCGCGGCGGCACGCATCACGAGGCGCACGAGCCGCAGGACGCCCGGGTGCAGAGGTTCATAGAGGCCCGCCACCCGGCCATCGGTCCGATCCACAGCGAGGGTGTACTGAATGAGGTCGTTGGTGCCGATGCTGAAGAACTCCGCTTCGGCCGCCAGCAGGTCCAGCGTCAAGGCCGCCGATGGCACCTCGATCATGGCGCCGATCTCTATCGGGTGCGCGTGGTCGTCGTCGGGCCCGGATCCGACCGCGAGCGAGGCGTTGGCGAGTGCGGCCCTCGCCTGCCGGAGTTCCTCAACCGACGTCACAAACGGAAACAGCACTCTGAGGGGACCGTGGCGTGACGCGCGGGCCAGCGCCCGCAACTGGGTATCGAACACGTCTGGCCTGCTGAGGCTCAACCGGATCGCCCTCAGGCCAAGCGGTCCGCGAGAGGATTCAGCCGCCGCATCCGGAGGTCGTTCGCCGGCGCGCCCGGCCATTCGGTTCTCGTCGACGTCGAACGTGCGGATCGTCACCGAATGGGGCGCCATCCGTTCGATCAGATTCCTGTACGCCTCGTACTGCTCCTGCTCGCCCAGCGATTCCAGGCTCTGCCCGCCGAGCATGAACTCCGAGCGGAACAATCCGATGCCTTCGGCGCCGTTGGCACGGGCAACGTCGATTTCATCTGGAAGTTCGATATTGGCGTCGAAGCGAACAGCGACCCCGTCAGCGGTCGAGGCCGGATGCACGAGGTGCCGGGCGACAGGCACCGACACCCACTTGCGCTCGGCTTTGACGCGAGCGCGATCGATCGACGCCATGTCGGGATCGATCACGACTTCGCCGGAATAGCCGTCGACCAGGACAAGGACTCCCGGCCTGGTCAGCGCCGAGGCTTCGCGGAGGCTGGTCACGGCGGGCAATCGTAGAGACCGGGCAAGAATAGCGGAGTGGTCGGTTCGGCTTCCCGCATCCATCACCAGGCCGATCACGCGCTGGCGATCCAGCTGGCCCGCGATCGAGGGCGGCAGCTCGTCGGCCACGAGAATGGACGACTCGTCGAGCACGAGACTGACTTCGCCAGCGCCATGCGGAGTCGGCCTGAGGTTGCGTCGCAGTCTCCCGACCACATCGGCCACGTCGCCCCGCCGCTCGCGAAGGTACCCGTCCCCGACTTCCATGAAGATCGCGGAGAATTCCTCGAACGCCCGTTCGACGGCCCACTCGGCATTGAGCCGCTCGGCCGACACGATGGCCTCCGCCCGCGGCACGAGGAGCTGGTCATCGAGCATGAGCAGTTGCGCCTGAAACAGATAGGCCAGGTCGGTTCCCGCCGATGCCAGCACCCTGGCGTGAATGCGTTCGAGTTGGCGGCGGGTCGCTTCCCGCGCCGCGCCCAGCCGGGCGATTTCCCGGGCGACGTGCTCCGGCTTGACGGCATACCGCAGAGTCACGGAATCCTGCACGAGAAGGGCTGCAGGCCCCCACACGATTCCGGGCGACACGGCGATGCCAGTCAGGGTGATCACCTAGGACTCTCCGAATCCCGACTCGACCAGCGCGCAGAGCGCGTCGAGCGCTGCGTTCTCGTCTGGCCCCTCGGCGGTCACTTCGATTGCCGCACCGCGCGAAGCGGCCAGCAGCAGGATGCCCAGAATGCTCTTGCCGTCCACGGTGCGCGCGCCGCGGGTGACGGTCACGCGTGCCTGGAACGTTCCCGCCAGATGGACGAATCGGGCGGCGGCCCTGGCGTGCAGGCCAAGCACGTTGTTCACCACCGCGATTCTGACTGGCATGTCAGCTCTTGGTCTCCCCGCGCATCAGATCCGAGGGCACGTGGATCGCGCTCCGGCCCGTATCCCGAAGCTCGCGTGCGACGGCCAGCAGGTCCTGTGACTGGCGGAGCCCGGCGAGTTTGATCAGCATCGGCAGATTGACGCCGGTCACGATTTCGACCTTGTCGGTTTCGAGAAACGTCAGACTGAGGTTCGACGGCGTGCCGCCGAACATGTCGGTGAGGACCAGCACGCCTCCCCCGCTCTGAAAGCGTGTAATCGCCCGGCTGATTTCGTCCCGCGCGTCGTCCACGTTGTCATGCCAGCCGATGGAGACCGCCGCAAACTGCGGCAGATCTCCGACTATCGCTTCGGCGGCATTCAACAACTCTGTCGCGAGCTGTCCATGCGTGACGACGACGACGCCAATCATCGGTGTCTCCTTGTGGGGCGCCTTCGGTTCCCCGCGCGCGTCACGAGCCCAACTCCATGTCGCGATGCCGCACGTGAAAGCGCGCACCCTGAATTGGTCCGATCGACTTCCGCAGGGCCTCCGCCACGTAGACGGATCGATGCCGTCCCCCTGTGCATCCAACCGACACTGTCAGATAGCTCTTGCCTTCGTGCGCATAGAGCGGAACGAGGAACTTCAGCAGCGTCACGAACCGTCCGATCGTCTCGAGGGTCACGGGATGGCTGTTCATGAAGCGCACAACCGCGGCGTCCAGCCCCGTCATTCGCCGGCACCTGGGGACGAAATGCGGATTCGGCAGGAATCGCACATCCAGGACCAGGTCGCTTTCCGGAGGTACGCCGTGCTTGAAGCCGAAGCTCAGGAAGTTGACCTGCATGATCGCGGCACGGCCACTCTGACGCGACATCGCGAGGAACGCTTCGCGCAGCTCGTGCACGGTAAACGCGCTCGTGTCGATGATCTCGTCGGCCAGTTTCCGGATGGGCCGAAGCCGCCGCCGCTCTTCGCGGATGCCCTCGAGAATCGGGCGGTCGTGCGCGAGCGGGTGGGGCCGGCGGGTCTCGCTGAAGCGGCGAACCAGGGTGTCGTCGTTGGCGTCGAGGTAGATCAGCAGCGGCTTGAGACCTCGAATGCGCTGCACCCGCCGGAATACGGACGGGAACTCCGCCAGTTGCGATCCTTCCCGGACGTCCACAACGATCGCCACCTTCTCGAGATCCGATCCGGCGCGGCTCGCCAGAGACGCGATCGCCGGCACCAGCGTGAGCGGCAGATTGTCGACGCAGAAGTACCCGAGGTCCTCGAGCGCGCGGATCGCGTGCGACTTGCCTGCGCCCGACAAACCGGTCAGCACGACAAACCGCGCTTCCGCCACGCGCGCGCCGACACCCTTGCCGCGCCTTCCTGGCGTCATGTGTCGATGTCTCCATCGCCGAGATCATCGGCATCCTCGTCCGGGTCTGGAATCGATTCCCTCAGGGTCCGGTCCAGGCGATCGGCGAGGCGCCGGGCGGCGTTCATTCCGCGCGCTCGCAGCAACTGGTTCCGCGCCGCGACTTCGACCAGGTTCGCCACACTCCGTCCCGGTGCGACCGGCATCCGAATCATCGGCACCCTCAGGCCCAGGATATCGAAGAACTCGTCGTCAAGGCCGAGGCGATCGTACTGGCGGCCCACCTCCCAGCGTTCCAGCTGCACGACCAGTTCCACCCGCTTCGACGATCGCGAGGATGCCACGCCGAACAGATCCTTGACGTTGACCACGCCGAGGCCCCGAATCTCCATGTGGAACCGGGTGAGTTCCGGGCACGTGCCAATCAGCACCGACTCTGCCCGGCGCCGCACCTCCACGGTGTCGTCGGCGACCAGGCGATGTCCCCGCAGGATCAGGTCCATGGCACATTCGCTCTTGCCGATGCCGCTCTCGCCGACGATGAGCACGCCCAGGCCGAGCAAGTCCATCAGTACGGCATGCAGAATCGTGCGTTCGGCGAGGATGTCCTCGAGATAGCCCGTGAGCTTGGCAATCGCAATCGGTGTGGCGAGCCTGGTCCGCAGCACCGGCACCGCCGCGCGCTCAGCCTCGACGGGCAGTTCGTCCGGCACGGCGTTGCCGCCTGTCACCAGGACGCACGGAATGTCATGCCGCAGCGTCCGTGAGAGGCTCAGCACGCGGGCATCCCGAGCGAGGCTGGCGAGATAACCAAGTTCGCTCGCGCCGAAGATCAGCACGCGGCCGGCCTTGAGGTAGGCGTCGAAGCCGGCGAGCGCGAGGCCGGTCTTCAACACGTAGGGACTGAGAATCGGCCGTCCCAGTCCCGCGCGGCCAGCCAGGAGTTCGAGACCAAGATTGGATCCGTCAGGCCGGATGCGCAGCAACTGGCCGACGGTCACGGCGTGATCAGATGGGCACATCGGCGGAAGGCCCGCGGCCATGGTGGTCAGGCCTGCGGTTCGATGAGGCCGAGATCGCCATCCTTGCGCCGGTACAGCACGCTGATGGCATCAGTGCCCGGATTTCGGAACACCACGAAGGCGTCGGTCGATGGGCCCACCTGCTGGGCGGCGGCTTCGAGCGTGAGCGCCCGCACCGGGTAGCGGCGCGCACGCACGATGCGCCGCACCTGGGCGGCCGGAATGGCGGCCTCAGCGGATCGGCGCGCGGGCCGGCCTTCCCGCTTGCGCTCCTGCCACTTGCCCTTCAGCGTCTGCACCTGCTGCACGATCTTGTCGGTCGCGTCGGCCAGCGAAATCTCCCAGGTCGTCGCCGCTGCGATAGCCTGGAACATGTGGCCGCCCCGCACGTGCACGCGCAGTTCGCTCACGCGCCGGAACTTCTCGAGCCTGAGCTCGACCTGGCCGGAGACGCCCTTGTCGCTCAGCACCCGCTCCAGTCGCGCGAGCTTCCGCTCCACCAGCTTGCGCAATGCCGGCGTGATGTCCACGCCTCTGCCCGTCAGTGCGAGTCGCATGATGGCCTCAATACAGCGTCTTGCGCTGATTGGATGTGGGGATCTTCAATTCCTCGCGGTACTTGGCAATCGTCCGCCGCGCCAGCACCAGACCCTCCCTCTGCAGGATGCTCACGATCTTCGAGTCGCTCAACGGCTTCTTTGCATCCTCGGCTCCGATGATCTTCCGGATCCGCTGCTTGATCGTCACCGACGAGACGTTCTCGCCGTAGGAGCTGCTGATCCCGCTATGAAAGAAGTACTTCATTTCGAACACGCCCTGAGGCGTGTGCATGTACTTGTTGGTCACGACACGGCTCACCGTCGATTCATGCATGCCGATGTCGTTGGCCACGTCGCGCAGGACCAGCGGCCGGAGGAACTCGATGCCCTGGTCGAGGAACTCCCGTTGATACGTGATGATGCTGGTCGCGACCTTGTGAATCGTCTTTTGCCGCTGTTCGACCGACTTGATGAGCCACAGCGCGGAGCGGAACTTGTCCTTCACGTACGCCCGTGTCTCGGCGGTGTTATCGGCGCCCTTGTCGAGCAGCCGCCGGTAGACGGGACTGATCCGCAGCTGCGGCAATCCCTCTTCGTTCAGCAGCGCCACGTACTGATCCTCGACCTTGACGACGTACACGTCGGGAATCACGTAGTGGGAATCCGCCCGGTTGTACTGGCTGCCCGGCTTGGGATCGAGGTGGCGAATCAGTTCGACGTGTTCCTTGACCTCGTCGATCGTCATGCCGAGCTTCCGGGCGATCTCGGGCACCTGGTGGTTCTGCAGCAGCCGCAGGTGCTCGGTCACGATCGTCTCGGCCACCGACGTGTCGTGATCGATGTGCTGCAACTGCAGGCTGAGACATTCCTGGAGGTCGCGCGCGGCGACACCCACGGGGTCGAATTGCTGCACGATCCGCAGGGCCGTCTCGACGTCCTCGGCGCTCCATCCCCCCATGGTGGCGATCTCATCGACCGACGCCACCAGGTATCCGTCGTCATCGAGATTGCCGATAATCGCGTCGCCAATCTCCCGCGTCGTGTCATCGGTGGTCTGCAGGGACAGCTGCCACTGGAGATGGTCCGAGAGCGATGAACTGGTCGACAGGGTGTTCTCGATCGGCGGCAGCTCTTTGACTTCCTGTTGCGTGCGGGCCCGGTACCCGTCGTCAAGGTAGTCGCCGAAGAAGTAAGCGTAGTCGTTGTCGTCCCACGTGTCGGTCTTCGGAGCGGCCGCCTCGGCGTCACCCTCCGCTTTCTCGGAGGACGCGGCCTCCGACGACTGGGCGTCGTCGAGCGACGCCTCCTCGAGCAGGGGGTTCTCGACAACCTCCTGATTGAGGAGGTCCGCCAGCTCCAGCGTGGACATCGGCAGCAGCTTGATCGCCTGCTGCAACGATGGCGTCAGGATCAGTTTTTGAACGAGTTTCGTGTGCAGTTTCTGCTGAAGCGCCATGGCCGTCCGTACCGAAGTGTAGTCGTTCGGACGACCGTCAGTCCAGCCGGAAATCCGCGCCCAGATAGATGCGTCGAACGTCCTCGTCGGCCGCGAGGCTGTCGGGAGTGCCGCTCCTGAAGATCACACCGTCGTTGACGATATAGGCCCGGTCGGTGATGCGGAGCGTCTCCCTCACGTTGTGATCCGTGATGAGCACCCCGATTCCCCGCTGCTTGAGGTGAAAGATAATCGTCTGAATGTCCGAGACGGCAATCGGGTCGATTCCGGCGAAGGGCTCATCGAGCAGGATGAACTGGGGCGAGATGACCAGCGCCCTGGTGATCTCCACGCGGCGGCGCTCACCGCCCGACAGCGTGTACGCCGGCGCGTCGGCCAGCGGCGTGAGATTCAGTTCGGCCAGCAGTGCGTGCAGGCGTGCCCGGCGGTCCTTCGACTTGAGAGGGAGCGTCTCCAGAATGGCGTAGATGTTCTGCTGAACCGTGAGACCGCGGAACACGGAAGGCTCCTGCGGCAGGTACCCGATGCCCTTTCGGGCCCGGATATACATCGGGTCGTCAGTCACGTCCTTGCCGTTGAGCAGCACGCGGCCGGAATCGGGCGCGGTCAGTCCGACCGTCATGTAGAAGGTGGTCGTCTTGCCCGCGCCATTGGGCCCCAGCAGACCGACGACTTCGCCGGACGACACATCGACACTCACGCCCTTGACGACCGTGCGGCCGCTGTAGGACTTGGTGAGCGCGTCAGTGCGGAGCGTGGCCATTCAGTGTTTTCGTGCCTCGCCGCATTTCGCGCCACCCTTCATCTCGGTGCGGAGTTCCTCGTTCCCGTCGACGGTGATCGTATTCGAATCCTTGAAGAATTTCAAAGTGCGGCCCGTGGTTTCCCGCATGTCCGCGCACACCGTGACGGGAGCGCCCAGCATCACGTACCTCCCGTCGTCGGCGAAATAGGTCAGGCGGTCACCGGTCGCGAAGCGCGTCGCGTCCCGCGTGGTGACGTTGGTGTACGCCTCCACCCGATCGAGTTCGCTGCCGGACACTTTCAGGTACATCTCGATTGTGCTGGCATGCAGGTCGCCCTGCGGTCCCGAGGCGTGGGCATTGGTGGTATACGTGGCGCGTCGCTGCGCCTCCTGATATGTCATGGTGTCGGCCGTGGCGATGCTGGACATCCGGTCCACCCGCTTCGTTTTGGGATCGGTCTGCTCGAGCATCAGCGTGGAACGAACGTGTCCTTTCGAACTCAGGTTGCCGCTGGCGTCATCCACCGTGACCGTGTCGCCCGAAATAGCGGTATCGCCCTGCCACAGCCTCGCATTGGTCGTGTAGACCGCCAGATGCTTCAGTCCGTCGTACGCCAGCTGATCGGCCGTGGCGTAGACGGGCTGATCCTGCTTCAACATGGAGGCGCGGTGCACTCCCCCGCCGGCTCCCGCCGCCGACGCCGGCAACATCGCGCTTCGCACGTCCTTGGTCGCGATCACTTGCCGCTGGTCGACGGCGATACTGATCTTGCGTGCGTCGATGGTGACCTGACCATCGGTGACTCGCGGCATCAGCCCCGTCGTCTCGTCGTTGCCATCCAACTCGATAGCGCCCCGCTTCACCAGATACCGGGCGGTGCCAGACGATGCGCGCAGCGGGGGGTCGTCAAAGCGGACCGCGCCCGAGAATCTCGCCTCGTCGATGTCGCCGAGCCCGGGCTCGGTGGCCAGGTCCAGCATGCGCCCGCTGACCCGCCGGATGACACGGCCGGTCGCTGTCTCCCGGAGCTCGCGGTACTCGGCATTGCCGACCAGCTTCGCCGAGGTCAATCCCTTGCCCGGCTCTCCCTTCGCGGCCAGTGTGGCAGCGGTGATGACCCGCTTTGGTTCGTCCTTGCTGGCCGGCAGCGTCAAAATCATGTTGTCCCGGGCGGTCAGCGCGGACACGGTGCTGCCGTCGGGCAGGAGGCGCACGTCAATCCAGTCCGCCGAGACACTCCGCGCCCCGCCGCCGTCCCCCGCGTCGCCCATGTCGACTACGGCGTTGCGGGAGAGCGTCGCGCCCTGCAGCGTCCGACCATCGTCGGCGAACTCCAGGTTCATGTCGTCGGCATGCATCATCCTGACCGCACCCGCGCCCTCGCCGAGACCGCTGATGCGCGAATTCCCCCGCATCTCGAGCGACGTCACCGTGGCGTCGTCATCGGTCAGGTAGGCTGTGGCGCTGTCGCTCTCGAGTACGCGCGTGCCGTTCACCAGTCGGAACCCTCTCTCGAACCGGTCGTAATGATCGCGTCTCGCCATCACCGCCGTTCCTGCGTCGATGGTCGTCGCGGCACCGGCTGCGGTGGACGGCGCCATCATCAGCACGGCGCGCTCCAACAGGGAGATGATGTCGCGGTTCTGATCGTAGGTCATCCCCGTCGACGACCCGGACAATCGATTCCGGGTGAACGAGAAATCCAGCGGCGTCCGGAGCACGCCTTCCGTCTGATTGAACGAGGCCTCCTCGGTGTGTCCCACGAAACCATCGCTCGACGTCATTTCGACCGCGCCGCGCATCACGAGCTGCTCCTGACGAGGCCCGATCTCGGCCTCATTCCCTTTCAGCCGGAAGGACCGCCCGTCGCGCTGAGGCACCACCGCACGAACGCCGGTCAGCTTCTGGCGGCCGTCTGCGTAGGCGAGACTATGCTCGAACTCGACGTTCCACTTCTCCGTCCTGGCACCGAGACTCCGGACGGTTCCCTTCGTCGCTTCGGCGGCGGCGGTCGCATCGAGGCGCGTGACGTTCGGGACTGTCCGGGAGGGGCGCTTCGCGTCTCGAATGGTGACAAACAACACGATGGCAAAGCTCACGCCGAACACCGCGATGAGCGCACGAAGCCACTTTCGCCAACGAGTCATCGGTCGCCCTGTCCGGTCGCCCGTACATCCGCCAACGACACCTCGATTCGGGTGGTCCCGTTGAACGTATTCTGCTCGACCGAGAACGCCACGTCCAGCGCCGCACGCGCCTGTTCGATCTCGGCCGCCCGCCCGGCGGCGCGCCAGAACACGCCGCGCAATGGCACACCATCCTGCCGCAAACTGAGGCTCAGGTGCCGTTCCTTCAGTCGGCGGGGACCGTCAGCCACGACGACGCCGCGCGCGCAGAACAGCGGTTTGGGGTTGCCGGCCCCAAACGGCGCCAGCGCCATGAGGGTCTCGACGAGGGCCTCATTGATCTCCGGAAAACGCAATGCCGCGTCGAGCCTCAGCCGGGGCCGCACGTCGTCGGGCCCAAGCCGCTGGTCGGCCCACTCAGTCACCGCCTGCCGAAACGCCTTGATCTTTCCCGACTCCATGGTCAGACCCGCCGCGGCGCAATGCCCGCCGAACTTTTCGAGATACCCGCCATGCGCCTCGAGTGCGGCCAGCATGTCAAAACCCGGAATGCTCCGGCACGACCCATGGGCGAGGTCCCCGTCGATCGAGATGACGATGGACGGTCTGTGAAACGTGTCGACCAGCTTTGATGCGACGATGCCGATGACGCCACGGTGCCATCCGTCTCCGGCGACCACGAGCACGGAACGAGCGCCGATGTCCGGATCGTGCTCGACCAGACGCCGGGCCTCGTTGACGATGCCGCGTTCCTCCTGCTGGCGCCGCTCATTCTCGTGATTGAGCTGCGAGGCGAGGTCGCGCGCTTCGGCCGCCGCACTCTCATCGGATGCCAGCAGCAGCCGCATCGCGATATCCGGGGTGCTCATGCGGCCCGCCGCGTTCACGCGCGGCGCAATCATGAAGGCCACGTGATAGCCGTCGATGATCTTGCCCGTCAGCCCGGAGGCTTCGATCAGCGCCCGCAGGCCAACCTTGTTGGGGCCGCGCGACAGCAGTTCGAGACCGAGCTTGGCAATCACGCGGTTCTCACCCACCAACGGCACCACATCGGCCAGTGTCCCGATCGCGGCAATCTTGACGCACGAGGGCACCCAGCGGTCGTGCCCTGTCCGGGCGCAGAGTGCCTGGACCAGCTTCAGCGCAACGCCAACGCCCGCCAGGTTCTTGTCGGGGTAGGTGCACGAAGGCTGCCGGGGATTGATGATCGCCACGGCAGCCGGCAGTTCGTCGTCCGGCTGATGGTGATCGGTGATGATCAGATCCACGCCCAGTTCGCGCGCGCGCCGGCCGGCGTCCATCCCTCGAATGCCGCAGTCCACCGAGACGATGAGTTGCACGCCCTCGGCGTGGAGGCGCTCGATCGCCGGCGTATTCAGACCGTACCCGTCCCGGAGGCGCTCGGGCACAAAATGGCCGACGTTCGCGCCGAGCATTTCGAGCGTCCGGCGCAGGATGACGGTCGCGGTGATGCCGTCGACGTCGTAGTCGCCGTGAATGACGATCCGCTCGCCGTTGGCCACGGCGCTCAGCAGGCGATCGACTGCCGCGCGCATGCCCTCCATGAGGAACGGATCGTGGAGTTGATCGAGGGACGGATGAAGGAAGCTGTCAGCCGCGTCCGGCGTCGTCAGGCCGCGCAGGCACAGCAGCCGGGCCAGCAGCGGTGTGATCCCGAGCGCCCCGGTCAGTACGCGAATCTGCGCGTCCTCGCACGAGAGCTCCTCCCAGACGTAGGACACCATCAGCGGGCACTGGATTCGGACTCTGGACCAGCCGCCATCGCACCGTCGACGAAGTCGATGCCGAACCGCCCCATGTTGCGGAACTTGTTGTAGCGGTTCGCGAGCCGTTCCTCCGATGTCCAGGCGCTGATCTCGGCCAGCGTTCGCGCAATCGCCTCATCCAGCAACTGGGAAGCCTTCGCGGGATCCTGATGCGCGCCGCCGAGCGGTTCGGCCACGATCTCGTCCACGATTCCGAGGCCGATCAGATCCGGCCCTGTGAGCTTCAGCGCCTGGGCTGCCTCGACTTTCCGCGCAGAGTCCCGCCACAGGATTGCCGAGCAGCCTTCCGGGGGAATGACGCTGTAGATGGCAAACTGCTGCATCAGCACCCGATCGCCAATGGCAATTCCCAGCGCGCCACCGCTGCCTCCCTCTCCGCACACCGCGATCACCACCGGCACGTCGAGCACCGCCATCTCCCGGAGGTTGTACGCAATGGCCTCGGCGACGCCCCGTTCTTCCGATTCGATCCCGGGAAAGGCAGCCGGCGTGTCCACAAACACGATCACCGGCCGTCCGAACTTCTCGGCCAACCGCATCGTCCGGATGGCTTTCCGGTAACCCTCCGGGCGGGCATACCCGAAGTTGCGGGCGATCTTCTCCTTCGTCGTGCCACCCTTCTGGTGCCCCACCACGAGGACGTGCTGCCCGTGATACCTGGCTGATCCGCACACGATGGCCTTGTCATCGGCGAAACGGCGATCGCCGTGAATCTCGATGAAATCCGTAAAGAGACTCTGGATGTAGTCCAGTGTGCCGGGCCGGGCCAGGTGGCGGGCGACCAGCACGCATTGCCAGGGCGTCAGGTTCGCAAAGATTTCGGATCGGAGGCTGTCGACGCGTCCCTTGAGCCGATCGATATCCTGGCCGCGGCTTTCGGTGCGCGGCATCAGGCTCAGCGCCTCGATCTCCTTCAACAGGATCCCGACGGGTTCCTCGAATTCCAGCAGTTCGACAGCCATGACACTCCCCTGATCAAATCCTACTGCAGCGTGACCGTGCCGGGCCCGCAGATTCGCTCGAGATCGGTCACGAGCCGATCCGAGGGTCGGACGCGCATCTGCCCCGACAATTCCGCGCGCACCCGGAAATCCCGCTCACCGGAGACGACGTCGATCTCGAGGGCGACCCGGCACTCGCCCTTGTGGCGGCCGAGGACGTCCGACACGCCGCCCAGGACCCGCTTGTCGTTGGCCGACGCTGCCAGTCGAATCACGACCTGCCGCGTCACCTGTGCCCGCACGACTTCAATAGGCTGGATCTCCGAGGCGAGAATCCGCATCGAATCGTCGTCTCGATCGAATCGGCCCCGCACCAGAACGACCGCGTCATTCTGCAGGAGCGCCGCGGCCTTGCCGAACGCGTCCGGAAACACCACGACCTCGATGGTGCCGTTCGGATCGTCTAGCATGAACGCCGCCATCCGGTCGCCCTTCTTTGTCTTGAGCGGACGCAGCGCGGCGACGATCCCGCCGACCGCCACGTCTTCCGAAACACGATGCGTCGCACCCGGGCCATCGGGCCCCAGTTCCTGATCGTCCTGGGGCTCAGGGGGTTCCGGCGCGCCAACGAGATCGCCGACGGTGCGAGCTCCGAACAGCTTGAGGTCGCAGGCGAAGCGGTCGATGGGATGCCCGCTCAAGTACAGGCCGAGCGCCTCCTTCTCGTACGCCAACTGCTGAGCATCGCTCCAGGGTGGCGCGGCAGGGAGCAGCACGTCGCCGGCACCATCTTCCTCCCCGTCGTCGCCGCCAAACAACTGCGTCTGTCCCTTGTCCCGATCCCGCTGATGCCGGCTGCCGTACTCGACGGCGGCATCGAGCGCCGCCATCAGGCGGGGCCTGGAGACCTGCGGCCGATCGGGAGGCTCCGAGCCGGCAGGCGCCGCGAGCGAATCGAACGCGCCCGCCTTCGCCAGACTCTCGAACACACGCTTGTTGACCAGGCGCAGGTCCACGTCTTCGCACAAGCGATGCAGCGAACGGATGCGCCCGTGTTCCGTGCGCACCTGCAGCAGCGACGCGATGGCGCTCTCGCCCACGTTCTTGACCGCGCCCAGGCCGAAGCGCACGCCGGCCGGCGTCACGCTGAACGCCAGGCCGCTGGCGTTGATGTCCGGGGGGAGGATGGGCACGTTCAGTTCGCGGCACTCGTGCAGGTAGGTGGCAAGCTTGGCCGGATTCTGCGACTCGATGGTCAGCAGCGCCGCCATGAAGTGCTGGGAATAGTTGGCCTTCAGGTAGGCCGTCTGGTAGGCGAGCAGCGCGTACGTGGTGGAATGCGACTTGTTGAAACCGTAGCCGGCAAACTGCTGGATGAGATCGAAGACGCGAGTCGCCTTCTTTTCGGCAATGCCGCGTTCGATCGCTCCCTTCATGAACGCCTCGCGCTGGGCGTCCATCAGCGACTGGCTCTTCTTTCCCATGGCCTTTCGCAGCAAGTCGGCCCCGCCCAGGCTGAAGCCGGCCAACTCGCTGGCCACCAGCATGACTTGTTCCTGATAGGCCATGACCCCGTAGGTCTCTTTCAGGATGGGCTCGAGTTGGGGCAACTCATACGTGATGTCGACGCGGCCGTGTTTGCGGGCGATGTAGTCGTCGATCATGCCGCCCTTGATCGGGCCGGGACGGTACAAGGCGTTCAACGCGATCAGGTCCTCGAAGCGGCGCGGCTTCGCCTTCCGCAGGATGTCTCGCATGCCCGAGCTTTCGAACTGGAAGACGCCAAGCGTCTGGCCGTCGCAGAACAGATCAAACGTCCGCGTGTCGTCCAGCGGCAGCGTTTCGAGATCCAGTCGTGTACCGGTGGTCGCTTCGATCTGGTCCAGCGCGTCGCGGATCAGCGTGAGTGTGCTCAGACCCAGAAAGTCCATCTTCAGCAGGCCGATCCGCTCAATTTCCTTCATGCCCCACTGGGTCGTGATTTCGTCCCGGGCTCCCTTGTAGAGCGGCGCAAATTCGGTCACCGGCCGAGGCGTGATCACGACCCCCGCCGCATGCACTGAGGCGTGCCGCGCGATGCCTTCGAGCCGCTTGGCGATGGCGAGCAGTTCCGACACCCGCGTGTCGTTGCGCTCGAGGTCGCGCAGCACCGGATTCTCGTCGAGCGCCTTGTCCAGCGTCATCTCGAGCGCGGCGGGAATCTGCTTGGCGACCCGGTCCACTTCGGCGTACGACATGTCCAGCACCCGGCCGACATCGCGCACGACGGCCTTGGCCTTCATCGTGCCGAAGGTGATGATCTGCGCCACGTTCTCACGGCCGTACTTGCGGGTCACGTATTCGATGACCTCGCCGCGCCGCCGCTCGCAGAAGTCGATGTCGATATCCGGAAGCGAGATCCGCTCTGGATTGAGGAAGCGCTCGAACAGCAGGTCGTACTGCAGCGGGTCGATGTCGGTAATCTTCAGGCAATACGCCACGAGGCTGCTGGCCGCCGAACCCCGGCCGGGGCCCACCGGGATGCCCTGCTCGCGCGCGTAGCGGATGAAGTCCCAGACAATCAGGAAGTACCCGGGATATTTCATACGCTCGATGACATCGATTTCGTACTGGAGGCGGGTGCGGTACTCCTCGATCGAATGCCTCAGTCCACCCTGCGCCCCTAGCGCCTGCAGTCGCTGGAGACGCATGGTGAAGCCGTCCCGCACCATGTGCTCGAAGTAGCCTTCGACCGAATAGGGCTCGGGCACCTGGAAGTTCGGCAGATGCGGCCCGGCGTCGCTGAGATCGACGTTGCACCGCTCGGCGATCTCCACCGTCCGGCGCATCGCGTCCGGATGGTCGCCGAACACCGCCGCCATCTCCTCCGGCGTCTTCAGAAAAAATTGATCCCCGAAGTACTTCAGGCGCTCGGGAGCGTTGACGGTCTTGCCGGTGCCGATGCAGAGCAGAATATCGTGGGGTTTGGCATCCCCCTGCCGCAGGTAATGGACATCATTGGTGCAGACCAGCGGCACGCCGAGGTCGCGCGAGATCTCCACCAGCCCCCGGTTGACACCAGCCTGCTCGGGCAACCCCTGGTCCTGCATCTCCAGAAAAAAATTGCCCGGCCCGAGCAGGTCCCGATACAACGCCGCCGCACTCGTTGCCCGCGACATCTGGTCGGCTCGCAGGTGGCTCGGCACTTCTCCTTTGAGGCAGCTGCTGAGGCCGATCAGACCCTTCGCATGCTGGGCCAGCAGGTCCTTGTCGATCCTTGGCCGATAGTAGAACCCCTCGGTATAGCCGGACGACACCAGCGTAATGAGATTGCGAAAACCCTCGGCGGTTTCGGCGAGGAGCACCAGATGATTCGCCGTCTCCCCAATGGTGCCGCTCTTGATCAGTCGGCTGCCAGGCGCGACGTAGACCTCGCATCCCAGAATCGGCTTGATGCCGTGGTTTCGGGCCTTGTCGTGGAATGAGATCGCCGAGAACAGATTCCCATGTTCCGTCACCGCCAGCGACGGCATATTGAAGCGTTCGGCCTGACCGAGCAACTCCTCGATGCGGCACGCCCCGTCGAGCAGCGAGTATTCGGTGTGCAAATGCAGATGAACAAACTCGGCCATGTCACTCCCACGCTACGGGTCGGCACCGGTCGGACTCTGGGGCTTTGTCGTATTATACCGGGGTGGTTCGACCAATGTCGGTGTGGACGGCAATTCGCGCGGTCTGCGTGACGCGGCGCGGTGCGGCGCGCGTGAGTTGTAGTGCCCTGCTCATCTCGGCATTGTTGTCGGCTTTCGGCGTCAGTCCCGCTTTCGGTGCGCCCAAGCGGCCCGCGGTGCCGGCATTCTGGGGTCCTCTCCATGTGATCTGGCACGCCAGCCTTGATGGGATCCCGATCGGTCGGCCCGCCTTTGACGGCACCCGCGCGTTCGTGGGGATGCGCGACGGCCGATTGGTTGCTGTAAACCTGGCCACCGGAAGCGTGCTGTGGTCCGTCAACCAGGGTGTGACGACGCCTCCTGCCGCGAGCGAAGGTCTGGTGCTGGCGGTCAAGGGGGCGACGCTCATCGCCTTCGATAGCGTCAACGGCAAGGTTCGCTGGCAACAACCGCTGGGAGCCCCGAGCGTCCTGCCTCCGACGGTCGGCCCGAACTGGATCGCGGTCGTCACCACGAAGCCGGACCTGGTGCTGCTCCGCCCGGTCGACGGCGGCCTCCTCTGGAGGCAGACACTTGCCGCCCCCGTGCGCGCCCTGCCCGCCGGCCGGTCCGATCGCATCTTCATCGGGCTGACGAATGGCCAGGCGATGGCGCTCTCCACAGCGAATGGCCAGTCTCAGTGGATCCGCGAGGTCGGCGGCGATCCGCTCGTGCTCACGCTCGACCAGGACCGCATCGTGGTCGGAACGTCAGACAATTTCCTGTGCGCGCTTGTCGCCGACAGCGGAAAGCAGCGGTGGCGGTGGCGGACCGGCGGCGACGTGGGCGGCGCCGTCGCGGCCGACCGCGCTCGCGTGTACTTCGCCTCTCTGGACAACTCACTGGTCGCGCTCGGCCGAGGCGGTGGCGACATGAAGTGGGAACAGCGCCTGCCGTCCAGGCCAGTCGGAGGGCCGGTTCTGTTTGGCGACACCCTCATTCTGGCGACCGTCGCGGGCGAGATGAAGACGTTCTCGATCGATCGCGGCGCACTGATGGAGACGATGCCAGTGGTGGGGCGTCCGCTCCATCCTCCTTACGTGGTGCCGTGGTCGGGTCCGGTCCCGCCTCGCGCGATTGTGCTCACGGCTGGCGGCCAACTGCTCGCGATTGGACCCCACGTCGAGCCTCCGCTCGAGCCGCTCGATCCGATGCCGGGCACTCTCATGCAACCGGAGACGCTCGAACCAATCGAACCGCCCCTGGTCCCGATGCTCTACCCTCCCGGAAGGCTGCTGCTGCCGGAAACCCTGCCGCCAGGAATCATCAGGAAGTCTCCGATAGGGCGGTCTTGACGACGCGCGCCAGGCGTTTGACGCCTTCCGTGATGCGATCAATCGGCGGCAGCGAGAACGACAACCGGATGAAATGCTGTCCGGTGCCATCGACGAAGAACGCCGCGCCGGCTACATAGACCACTTTCTCTCGCATCGCCCGTTCCAGCAGGGCCTCCCCGCTCAGTTGCGCCGGCAGCTCCACCCAGAGGAAGAATCCTCCACGAGGCTCCCGCCACGAGGCCACACCGGCCAGGTGCTGCCGCATGGCTGACTCCATCGCCGACTTCTTCTCGCGATAATGCACCCGCAATCCGGGAAGGTGTCCGACCAGCACCCCTCGCTTCCAGGCTTCGAGCACGATGCGCTGATCGAGCGCCCCGGTGCAGAGATCCGCTGCCTGCTTCGCCAAGTCGAACTTGGCGGCCAGCGGTTCGGGCGCCACGATCCACGCGACTCGGAAACCCGGCGCCAGGGTTTTCGAGAAACTGCTCAAGTACACGACGCGCCCCTCGCCATCGTCCGCCTTGATCGGCCGCGTGAGGCGCGCGTCGCCATCGTTGAAATAGAGTTCACCGTACGGATCGTCCTCGATGATGAGCAGATCATGCCGTTCGGCCAGCGTCAACAGGCTCCGGCGTTTCTCCAGCGAAATCAACTGCCCCGTGGGATTCTGAAAGTTCGGCACGACATAGACGACGTTGACCCGCTTGCCGGCCGCGCGCTGCTGCGCCAGGACGTGTTCGAGATGATCCAGGTCGATGCCATCCGCCCCCTGTCGCACGCCCACCAGATCGACCTGCGCGTTCCGAAACGCCGCAATCGCTCCGGTATAGACCGGCAACTCGACCAGCACGACATCGCCCGGATTGCAGAGCACTCGCGCGAGCAGATCCAGCCCCTGCTGCGATCCGGTGGTCACCAGTATCTGGTCGGTGGTTGTCGCGATACCCCGACCCGCCACGATCTCGCCGAGCGCTTCGAGCAGCGGCCGGATTCCCCGCGTGGGGCCGTACTGCAAGGCGTTCGGATCGCTCCCGCTCAGCAGCGAGGACGCAATGTCCCGGAACTCGTCCCAGGCAAACGCCTTCGGATCGGGATAGCCGGGTGCGAGCGAAATGATGTCGGGAACGCCAGCGGCCACGACCCCCATCTTGCGGATGGCCGAGCCCTGCATCGTCTCGCCGGCGCTGGACAGATACCTGCTGTAATTGATCATGATGGCGTCATCCTTCAAGTGACGTCAGTGGGGCTGGTGGTTCATCGACGGTCTCGGAACCCGCGGACGCATGCCGCCGGTACAAAGAGAGGTAGGCCCCGAGCGCACTCAGCCCAAGATACTGGAACACCACGCCGCGGAACATCCACGCCACCAACTGCAACGGCACGACGGCGAGGCCCGCAAGCGGCACGAAGGCGATCAGGCCCAGGCTGGTGGTGGCAATCAACGACACGAACGTCGCGCCAAGGAACAGACCCAGCATCACGCCCAGCACGCTGAAGGCCAGGCGGGGGGCCGCTCGCAGGAAGCCGAAGACGCGCCGAGCGCCATTCCTGACGCTGCAATCCTCAACGACGATGACCGCTTGAATGAGCAAATAGAAGAAATTGATCAGCGTGATCCAGAGCACCATCGCGGCCGACAGGGTCACCGCCGCAAGGGTCCAGTCGAGTCCGCTCTCGAGCGTGACACCGTACCGCCCGAACAGGATTCCCAGATAGGCGGCCGCCGAGATGGCGTAGATGGCGCCCAGCAGCAGCGCCAGCCGAAGATAGCGGCGAAATACCCTCGCGCATCCGATCTGGTATCGTTCAATCGAAAACGTGGCCGCCGTCCAGAACAGCCGCAACACCAGCGGCGGCTCCTCGACCGGCGCGGCCTCCCGTTCGGCCTGCGCCAGAATGACGACGGTCCCGCCCTTGACCAGCACCATGAAGGCCGCTCCGGCGCCCGCCACGAGGGCCAGCGCAACCAGAAACGCGGCCAGCGCGTAAGGCTCGGCCAGCAGTGCCGATGCCACAAACGCCACGCTCGCCCTCAGATCTCCGCCGACCAGTTCGGGCAGATCCCGCCCGAGCACCAGGGCGACCAGCAGCACGCCTCCGACAACAGGCACGCTGATCAGCATCTTGAGCGTGGAATCCGCCACAAACTGAATAGCAGTCAACTGCCAGTTGGCCGCGGCGACGAGTGCGCCGCGCTTGATGACAGTCTTGACCGTGATGGGTTGGATCATCGCGCAAGTCCGGCCTGTCCGCGAGAGGAGGCGTGGAGACCCGTTTCCGCGCGGCGACCGTCTCCTCTTATAGCACGCTTTGCCGCGAGTCGTGCGGCGACGTGTGATTCGGAACCCCGCCTTGTCGCCAAGCGCCGCCACGGTTATGCTGCAGCAGATCAACATGTGATGCGAATCCCGCCACCGTACCGACGCGTCCTCGCATGGTTCGCCGCGCTGCAGCTGAGCGTCGGTGCCGGCGGCCTCGCCTGGGAACTGCATCAACTCGGACGCAGCGATCGCGACGGCATCGACCGCGTCGCCGCGGACGTCAAGACGTCGTTTGCGACGATCGTGACGGCACTGGACGCCACGACATCCAAGATCGCCGGCAGACAGGATCTCATCGGCCGCGCGGCGTCGAATCTGACGGCAAGCCGTGACCTGTTCGCCGTCCTGGCCTCAGAGGTCGACGGCGGCGCGGCGCTGACGGTCTACTCCTCCCAAGACACGCCCCTGGCCTGGGCCGGGCGGCCGTCTGACCTCACGGGACTGCGTGCTCGCGTTGGAGGCCCGGCGGCGGTGTTTGTCGCGGCAGGGCCGCTAGGGGCTCGCCTCGTCAAGACTCAGCCGATCGTGGAACAAGTCGGCGGGGCGATCCGCCGAATCGGGACCATTGTCTGTGAGCGGGATCTGCCCTCGACAGCCGGCCCGACCGCCGACGCGCTGCTGTGGCCGTCGATGCTGGTTCCCGTGCATCTGCGTGTGTCGCCCGAGGGTGCCGGCCAATCGCGGTTTTCAGACGGCTTTCTGCTTGCCGCCTCGTCGGGAGAGCCGGTGCTCGAAGGGTCTGTACTCGCAGAGGACGTCGCAACGGCCAGGGCGCGTCTGCGAAGGACGACCGCAGCGATCGCGGTCGGACTTTGTGCGCTGCTATGCGGGTGGCTGGCGCTGCCGCTAATGGCTCGGCCCGCCGGACGCCACCCGGCGGCGGTTGCCGCAGCTCGGGTCTTCGGCGCGATGTTCGCGATCGTCGGAGCTCGCGTTCTGGGCCGGATCGCGGCTTCGCTCGCAGGGATCATGCCAACCCTGGATGTGACAGGCCTTGGGGCTGGCGCAGCGACGCCGTACCTCGCGGCGCCGGTCGACCTGCTCGCGACAGCTCTCGCCCTTCTGGCACTGGTCCCGATTGCGGCAGAGGCGGTGACGCGTCTTCGGATCGCGTCGAGACGCTACCGTCGCGTCGTGCGGCCAGGCGACTCATCGTTCGCGCTCTTCTCTACACGCTGGCGAAGGTCCCCGGCATCGATCTGGTCAGCTTCTCGGTGCATCCATGGGTCGCCGGACGATTGGCCCTCGCGGTCGCGGTCCTTGCCCTCCACGCCGCAGTCGTGTGGGGAGCGGTCACCCTGCTGCGATTTGGACTCCTCTGGTTCAACCCCGGCAGGACGCTGCTGATCCGCGGCGCGTGGATGTTCTGCTGGCTTGGACCGCTCGTCGTGTGGATCGCCGCGAACAGACTGACACCCGCGGCCACGACGGGCTGGACGATCGGGCCGCCGGCGCTGCTCATAATGGCGCTGGCCTGGGGATCGGTCCGCTTCGCCCACTGGCAGCGTCGGGCCTCGCAGAGCGCCTCGATGTCGGCCCTGTTTCTGGCGCTGGCACTGCCGTCGTACGCGTTCTACCCGGCGGCCTTCGCCCATGCCACCAGCGCCAATCGCGCGGTGGTCGAAACCCGACTCGCCCCGCAGGTCATGCGCCAGCGGGACGACCTGCAGATGCGCGTGCGCCGCGCCCTGGGCCAGATAGACAAGATGGCAGGCCTCGCCGAACTGGCCGGAACTCAGACTCTGCCGCGGACGGCGTCGCCTCCCACTGAATCAGCATTCCTCGTCTGGTCAGAAACCGATCTGGGCGCATACCGCCTGACCTCTGCAGTCGAACTGTATTCGGCCGACGGCACGCTGGTCAGCCGCTTTGCGCTCAATCTGCCCGAGTACACCTCCTCCCAGCAGAAGTGGCAGGAGGCCTCGTGCGGCTGGGACTTGTTCGAGGAGGTGTCTCCATTCGGCTCTGAAGAGCGCCGGCTCCTGCACGCCGGACGGGGCCTCTGCGTCGATGGTCCCACGGGACGCCACATGGCCGGGGCAATCGTGATTCACGCGATGCTCGACTATGCTGCCTTGCCGTTTCTCAGTTCGCAGAATCCCTACGTGGAGTTCTTCCGGACGATCGGGGACGTGGAGCCGGACGCCTCCCACGCCCGTGGGACCGAGTTTGCGGTCTTCGGATGGAGCCGCCGTCCGCTGTTCGAGTCTGCCTCGGGAGTCTGGACGCTCGACGATGAGACGTTCCGACGTGTCTACGCGTCACGAACGCCATTCTGGAGCAGGGAGGCCTCGGCTGGGCGTGCCTACGACGTCTACTTCTCCAACGATCAGGCGGGAGTCTACGCCCTCAGGCTCCCGGCGTTTGACGGAGTGGGACATCTGATCGTGCTGGCTGAGCTCGTGACGCTCGCCGGCGTGGTTTACGCGTTGTGGCTGCTGCTCGGTGCGCTCGCCAGTGCAGCAGGGCTCTGGTCAGCCGACCGGGGCCGGGATCTGTTCAACGAGATCAGGGCGAGTTTCTACCGCAAGCTTGCGATCACGGTGGTCGCCGCCGCCGTGGTGCCAGTCTTGTTCCTCGCCGCCTTCGCTCAGAACTCCATGTCGGGACAATTGCGTGCCGGCATCGAAGAAGCCGCCATCAGGACCGCGACCGTGGCCCAACGCGTGGTCGAGGATTACGGACAGCTTCAGGAGCGCGCAGAGAGCGGGGCCCAACCGCTGACTGACGACATCATGGTCTGGATCTCCAGAGTGATCGATCAGGATGTCAACGTCTACGATGGCGCCCAGTTGGCTGCCACCAGCGAGAGGGACCTGTTCGCATCCGGCCTCCTGCCAACGCGCACGTCGGCCAATGTGTTCCGTGCGATCGCGCTCGACCGGCGTGCGACATTCGTCGGTGAGGAGCACGCCGGTTCGTTTTCGTACCTTGTGGCAGCGGCACCCGCCCGCCTTTTCGGCCACGACACTATTCTGACCGTTCCCCTGACGCTGCGGCAGCAGGCGATCGAGCGGCAGATCGAGGACTTGAACCGCCGAATCCTGCTGGCGGTTGTCTTTTTTGTCCTGCTCGGCTCAGGGCTCGGATGGTGGATGGCAGAACGGATCGCCGATCCGGTGCGCGCCCTCCAGAGGGCAACCAGAAGATTGTCCCAAGGCGATCTGGATGTCCGGCTCGTGATGACGTCGTCGAACGAGTTAAGCCGACTGGTGGAGGCGTTCAACGCGATGGCCGTCGATCTCAAGCGCCACCAGGAATCGGCCGAACGCACTCACAAGCTCGAGGCGTGGGCGGACATGGCTCGACAGGTCGCTCACGAAATCAAGAATCCGCTGACGCCCATCCAGCTGTCGGCTGAGCATCTGCGGCGCGTGCACCTGGATCGAGGATCGCCGCTGGGACCCGTGCTGGAGAGCTGCATCGATTCGATCCTGACGCAGGTGCGGCTGCTACGGCAGATTGCCGGAGACTTCTCGAGTTTTGCGTCGTCGCCGACGCCCCGACCCGTTCAAATCGCGCCGGCCGATCTGGTCGCCGAAGTTGTCGCCCCCTACCGCGCGGGGCATCCTTCAGGCATCCGCGTGTCGGTCGATGTACCGCCGACGCTTCCATCGATCCTGGTCGATCGGTCGCTCGTCGGCCACGCACTGACCAACGTTATCGAGAACGCGCTTCACGCGATGCCTGGCGGCGGCTCGCTGACCATCGGCGCCCGCGTCTCGACCGACGGCCAGCGGCTCGAATTCAGTGTCCGGGACACGGGTGTCGGGATGGAGCGCGCCGCGCTCGGCCGGATCTTCGAGCCCTATTTCTCCACCAAGGCGATTGGCACCGGGCTTGGGCTGACCATCGTCAAACGCAATGTCGAGCTCCACGGCGGCACGGTCGCCATCGACAGCGAGCCCGGCGCAGGGACCGTGGTGACGCTGAGTCTGCCGGTGTCACACGTGCCAACCCCGGATGAATCGATAGACGGTGGAAATCGGTAAGGGCACGGCATGCCGTGCCCCTACGGGATGGGCGTGTTCGCACACGCGGGGCAACCACGGCGGTTGCCTACGGGATGGTCGCTTCCGCATTTGTAGGGGCACGGCATGCCGTGCCCTACGGGAGTGTGGGGCCAGGTGTGTCGGCCGCGGGAGCGGGCGTTCGCCGCCGGCGGAGTCGACCCCAGGCCAGACCGACGAGTCCAGAAGCCAGGTAGGCGTAAGCGACCAGCAGGAGCAGCATCGGCAGGTGGATCTGGATCGCCGCGTAGGCGATAGCCACCAGGCCCAGCACCTTGTACGACCGGCGTGCGCGCAAGTCGAACGTCTTGAAACTCCTGAAGCGAATAGTGCTGACCATCAGAAACGCCGGGATCAAGACAACCGCGAGCGCGATCAGCGCGCTCTGGGGCTGCTTGAACCCCGCGGTGTAGAAGAAGACGGTCGACGCGGACACGGCTGCGGCGGCGGGGCAAGGCATGCCGACAAAGTAACGCTTGTCGAGGTTGCTGCCCGTCTGGATGTTGAAACGCGCGAGCCGGATTGCCGTCGCTGCCACGTACACGAAGCCCGCAGCCCAGCCGAGGCGCTGGAGAGGGGCCAGCCCCCACACGAAGACGAGCACGGCCGGCGCGACGCCAAACGAGATCACATCGGCCAGTGAGTCGAACTCGAGCCCGAATGCGCTCTCCGTCTTCGTCATCCGGGCGATGCGGCCGTCCAGGATATCGAGTACGATCGCCAGCCCGATAAACGGGGCGGCCATCTCGAACTCGCCGCGAATCGCGTAGAGGATGCACAGGTACCCGCAGAACATGTTGCCGAGCGTGAACAGACTCGGCAACACGTAGACCCCACGCCGGAGCCTCTGGGGCGGCTGACCCGGGTCACGTTTGAATCGCCGCTGCGTGGCGAGCCGGTCGCTCCGCCGTTGGTCGAATGTGTCGTCTCCGTCGAGTTCGTCGTCTGCCGGGTTTACCATGAGGCCACCACAGTCTCTCCACCCCGGATGCGGTCGCCTTGGCCGACCCGGAGCCGAACGTGTCGGGGCAGAAACAAATCAATGCGCGACCCGAACTTCATCAGACCGTATCGGTCGCCGGTCCGAACGTCGTCGCCGACCCCGATCCGGCACACCAGCCTGCGGGCAAGCACGCCGACCACCTGGCGGCACACGATCGCTTCGCCAGCGTGATCAATCCACACGTCGTTGCGCTCGTTGGCTGAGGCGGCTTCCCATCGATAGGCCGCCAGAAACCGGCCAGGTTTGTACTCGATCTTCGTCACCCGTCCATCCACTGGAATCCGGTTGATATGGACGTCGATCGGCGACAGGAAGACGCTGACCTGCGTCCAGACGCCCGGCGGGGCCACGGCAGGGTCGGCATCACCGGCTATCAGCACGCGGCCATCAGAAGGCGCGATGACCAGCCCGGGCTCATCGGGTATCGTTCGATCGGGATCCCGGAAGAAGAACACCATGAAGCCGGCCACCGCTGCCATTGGCGCCGCCAGCACCCAGAATCCCATCAGGGCCCCAGCCGCCGCGAGCACCGCGGGGGGAACGACAAAGAGCCAGCCTGCCCGATCAATCCTCATGGCCTGTTCATTGTACTTCGCGCTTCGACTTGCGAGTACCGCAGCGCACTATGGCGACGCGTTCCCAAAACGAACGCAGCCAGCGCTCGTCGTGAACGCTGGCTGCGGGGTCCAACCCTTTCCATCCCGGGCCTCGAGAGCGCCCGGAAAGCGCGTGTCCTGAATCTAGGCCGTCAGCGCCTCGGCGTCTCCCTGTCTCCGAAACCGCCGGGTGATGTCTTCCATCCTGTCCTTCAGCTGGAGCTTCCTCTTCTTGATCGTGGCTTCTTCGACATGTTCGGGTTCGGAAAGGTAGGGCTTGTGAGCGAGTTCAGAAAGACGATGTTCCAGTTCCTTGTGTCTTGTGGAGAGTTGGCGGAACTCATCGTCATTCTGGAGCAGGGTGGACGTCAGGTCCTGTGCGTCTGCCGTCATGCGGTTCGCCTCCTTCTACTATCGGGGCCGGTCAGAAGCGTGTGGGTAGGTCGATGGAGCGGCATAGACTGGACCCCGCAGAGCCCCTGATCGCGGATGCGACGGGGCGAAGCTGGGGTGTACTCGCAAGTTACCACAAGGTCAGAGCGTGTTCAAGTATTCGGATTTGATTCAATGTTCTGGATATTTCTGGCGAGGACCAGGGCGTCGTCGACCGGTTCGCTGTAGTAGCCGCGCCGCGCCCCAATCGCTGTAAACCCAAGACTCTCGTAGAGTTGTCGTGCTGCGGCGTTGCCGTTCCGCACTTCGAGCAGAACCCTTCGTGGAGCACGTGTTCGACGAGCGTCCGGCCGAAACCCCGGCGCCGGAATTCGACCCTGACGGCGACGTTGTTGATGTGCACTTCGTCGACCACCAGCCAGTACGAGCAGTACCCAGCGACTCGGCACTCCGGGATCCGCAGGACAGCGATGCACGAGGTGCCGGCGTTCCTGAGTTCTGCCTCGTACATGTCCCGCGTCCACGGCGTGGCAAAACTCGATTGGTCGACCTCCATCACTCCGACAAGGTCTTGCTCGCCAGTTAAGGTCTCGACCTGCGGCTCGTTCATGCGCCGTGTTCCCGTTGGCGATCGCGTGCGAGCTCCACGTCCGACCGGCGCACATAGAGCGGCCTGACAGTGTGCGGAGGCAGGGCCATTCCGGCTGACGCCCGCTGCTGGGCCAGCCGTCCGATTGCGGGTGCAAGCAGCGGCGTCGGATCGATGACGCGCGCCGCCGGGACGGGGCCGCAGGACAGAATGTCCCGGTACTTCAGGACGCCGTCGCCCGCCCACATCGCACTTCCCCACCAGGCGCTCTTCATCCAGCGTTCGAGAACGGCGGACGGCGTCGCCACCGAGGGATCGTCCAGGTACTCGAATTCCGGCACGCCCCCGGCGTCACGCCGTCCAACCGCTCGCAGCACCGCCGTGAACACCTCGCGACGCTGGGCATCGAGCCAGATGGCCATGGCAGCATCGGCTGAATCCGGCCGATCCTCTACCACCGCCGCGGCCAGCGCCTCGAATGCCGACACGCCGACCACCGGTTTGCCGCTGGCAAAGGCAAGCCCCTGGATCGCGGCCAGGCCAATTCGAAGGCCCGTAAACGAGCCGGGGCCCGTCGCCACGGCAAACACGTCGACGTCAGACACGGTCAGGCGCTGTTGGCCGAGCAGCCCGATCAGATCCCCTGGCAGTCTGGCGGCGTGCGGACGAGTGCCATCGCCCGCGAGCGCGGCCAGCACGCGGCCGTCGGCGACGATCGCCACGCTGCCCAGGCGGGTTGTTGTATCGAGAGCGGCCACCAGCATCCTCTGATTGTGCCCCAGCATGGCGGGGAGATGCTATATTCGAGAAGCGTGTCATCCTCTGAAGTATCCTCCTCACCCAAGGGACTGGCCACCGCCAGCCCCGCGATGCGGCAGTACCTGGACGCCAAGCGTCAGTACCCCGATGCCATCGTGTTCTTCCGCATGGGTGACTTTTACGAAATGTTCTATGAGGACGCGCTGACCGCGTCTCGAGCCCTCGACCTGACGCTGACCTCCCGTTCGAAGGACGCCGGGGGCGGCAACATCCCGATGTGTGGCGTGCCCTTTCACGCGGCCGAGTCGTACCTGGCGCGGCTCGTGAAGAAGGGCTTCCGCGTGGCGATCTGCGAACAGGTTGAGGACCCGCGCAAGGCGAAGGGCCTCGTGCGGCGCGAGGTGGTCCGCGTCGTGTCCCCCGGCACGTTTGCGGAGGCAGGCTATCTCGACGCTCGCGAGTCCGCCTTTCTGCTTGCCGTGGCGCCCCCCTCGCTTGCCCCGGCAGGGCCGACGCCGGCCCCAATCGCGCCGCGAGGCGCGGCCGGTTTGCCTTCCGCCGGCGTGTCGGTGACCGGCGCAGCGCTGCTCGATCTGTCGACCGGCGAGTTCATGGCGGCCGAGTACGCCGGGCGGGACGGTCTTCAGCAACTCGCCGACGAGATCGCCGTCTTGCGTCCCAGGGAGATTCTGCTCGCAGCCGGCGTCGATGCTGCCGCGATTCTGCCCCAGTCCGTCTTGTCGGGCGGGGCCATCACCCGGATTGACGACTGGCTGTTCGATCACGACACCGCCCGGCGCACGCTGCTCGCGCAGCTTCGCACGCACGCGCTCGACGGCTTCGGTCTCGAGCCTCATCCAGCCGCCGTGCGGGCCGCCGGCGCGCTCGTGCATCACCTGCAGGATACGCAGAAGGCCGAACTCACGCACGTCCGCAGCATCACGTTCAAGGAACATGCCGACCGGCTCGTCCTCGATCCGCTGACGATCAAGCATCTCGAAATCACCGATTCGCTCGACGGCGGAAAGACGGGTTCGCTGCTCCACGAGATCGATCGGACCGTCTCCCCGATGGGGGCTCGTCTGCTTCGGGCGTGGCTCCTGCGCCCGCTGCTCTCGCTGGAGCGGATTCGAGATCGGCTGGACGCAGTGGAGGATTTCGCGTTCCGAACGACCGATCGGGGCAAGTTCCGCGATGCCCTCCACGCGGTTCAGGACCTCGAACGCCTCGTGTCACGGGCGGCCCTCGGCACGGCGGGCCCCCGCGACCTGGTTGCCCTCAAGACATCGCTAGCCGTCGTGCCCCGTGTACGCGCGCTGTTGGAGGGATTTCAGGCTCCGTTCATCTCCAGCCTGGTCGCGCAGCTGGATGATGTCCCGGAGGTCCGGAACGCGATTGAGGAGACGCTGGTCGACGAACCGCCGGTTCTGGCCCGCGACGGCGGCTGCATACGGGACGGGGTCGACGAAGAGCTGGACCGGCTGCGCCTCATCTCGCGGTCTGGCAAGCAGATCATTGCCGAGATGGAGCAGGCGGAGCGAACACGCACGGGTATCGCCTCGCTCAAGGTGCGTTACAACCGTGTCTTTGGCTATTACATCGAGATCTCGAAATCGAACCTGCACGCGGTCCCGGCCGACTATCAGCGCAAACAGACGATTGCCGGCGGCGAGCGGTTCGTCACGCCCGCGCTCAAGGACTACGAAGAGAAGGTCCTGGGAGCGGACGAACGGACGCTGGAGCGGGAAATCGAGATGTTCGAGGCCCTGCGCGCCCAGGTGGCCGCCGAGGCGCCGCGCATTCAGGACACCGCGCGCGCTGTGGCGACCCTCGACGTGCTGGCCGCCCTGGCTGACGTCGCCGCGCTCCACAACTTCGTCAAGCCTCACGTGCATGACGGCGACGGCCTCTCGATTGTCGAGGGCCGGCACCCGGTGGTCGAGCGTTACTCGGTCGATCCGTTCGTGCCGAACGACACGGCGCTCGATGCGTCGACCCGCCAGCTCGTGATCCTGACGGGGCCGAACATGGGCGGAAAATCCACGTACCTCCGGCAGATTGCCCTCATCTGCCTGATGGCGCAGGCGGGCTCGTTTGTCCCCGCCCGCGAGGCCAGCCTCGGTCTGGTGGACCGGATCTTTGCGCGTGTCGGTGCGTCGGACAACATCGCGCGCGGCCAGTCGACCTTCATGGTGGAAATGCAGGAGACGGCCAACATCCTCCATTCCGCCACGTCCCGCAGCCTCGTCATCCTCGACGAGATCGGGCGCGGCACGTCGACATTCGACGGATTGAGCATCGCCTGGGCCGTCGCCGAGCATCTGGCCACCACCAGCCGGGCGCGTCCAAAGACCGTGTTCGCCACCCACTATCACGAACTGACGGATCTGGCCGACGCGGTGCCCGGCGTCGTCAATGCCCACGTCGCGGCGCGCGAATGGAAAGACGACATCGTGTTCCTGCGCAAGGTGGTGCCGGGACGGTCTGACCGCAGCTATGGCATCCAGGTGGCGAGACTGGCCGGACTGCCGGCCGAGGTCATCGCGCGGGCACGGAGCATTCTCGGCGGGCTCGAGCAGGATGCCGTCGCCCGCGGCGGACGGCCGTCCGCGACGAGCGCGGGGGCGGATCCCCGGCAGCAGCTGGGGCTCTTCGAAACACCCACGCCCGCCGACGCCCTCGCCAAGCGACTGCGCGAACTTGACGTCGATCGGCTGACGCCCCTTGAGGCGTTGACCCTGATCGCCGACCTGAAGCGGGAACTCGAGGCATGAGGGCAAGCGCCGCGGCCCTGGCCGCCGCCGTCTTCGCCGTCCTGCCCGCCGGCTGCAGCCGCCCGACTCCGTCTCCCCCAGGAATCATCCGCGTTGCCATCGTCAGTTCGCCGAACAACCTGGATCCACGTATCGGCACCGACGAGGTGTCGCAGCGCGTGCACCAGTTGATCTACGACCAGCTGTTCCGCATTGACGACCAGCTCCGTGTGGCGCCGGGGCTGGCGACGGGCTGGACTCAACCCGATGCGACGACTTACATGGTGCAGTTGAGGCGGGGCGTGCGTTTCCACGACGGCCACGAGCTTACCTCGGCGGATGTCGCCTACACGTTCAACAGCTTCCTCGATCCGGCGTTCGCGTCACCACGCAAAGGGGCCTATCGCCTGCTGAAGAGCGTCCGCGCGGTCGATCGCTACGTCGTGGAATTCGTGCTGCAGGAACCGTTTGGGTCGTTCCCGGTCAATCTCGTTATGCCGATCGTTCCCGATGGCGCCGGCAGTGCCCTCAAGAACCAGCCCATCGGGACCGGTCCCTATCGGTTCGTCCGCCACGTGGCCGACGACTATGTCGAGCTGGCGGCCTTCGATGCGTACTTCGAGGGCGCGCCTCGCAACAAGGGACTCCTGTTGCGGGTGGTCCCTGACGACATGATGCGCGGCCTGGAATTACAGCAGGGGTCGGCCGACCTGGTGGTAAACGATCTCGCCCCCGATCTGGTTCATCAGTTTCGATCGAGCCCCACGCTCCGCGTCGTGACGTCAGCGGGCACCGACTACGCGTACGTCGGCATCAACCTCCGGGATCCCGTGCTTCGCGACCGGCGGGTCAGGCAGGCCCTCTGTCACGCCATCGACAGACAGGCCATCGTCGACTACTTGCGCCGGGGCCTCGCGCTGCCGGCCTCGGGGGTCCTGCCGCCCATGTCGTGGGCCTTCGAACCGGGCGTTCGGCAGTACGGCTTTGATCCCGCCCGGGCCATGGCGCTGCTCGACGAAGCCGGCTATCGCGATCCCGATGGCGACGGACCGCGCTCCCGCCTGGCGCTGACGTTGAAGGTGTCGTCCACCGAATTCAATCGCCTGCAGTCTTCGGTGATCCAGGAAAGCCTGCGCCGCGTCGGAATCGCCCTCGACGTCCGGTCGTACGAGTTTGCGACGCTCTACAGCGACGTCCTGCGCGGAAACTTCCAGTTGTTCACCCTGCAGTGGGTTGGCGTCTCCGATCCCGACATGCTGCGGCGCGTGTTCCACTCGAAACAGATGCCGCCAATCGGATTCAATCGCGGGTTCTTCTCGAATGCTGCCGTCGATGATCTGATTGACCGGGCGACCAGGTCGATCGACGATACCGAGCGCCGCGAGCTGTACGGCGATGTTCAGAGGCTGGTGGCCGAAGAGGCACCCTACGTCAGTCTCTGGTATAAGACCAACGCCGTCGTCGCCCAGTCGAACCTGCAGGGCATCGACATCGGGCCGGCGGCCGACTTTCGGTTTCTCCGTAACGTCTGGCGCGGTGCCAGCAACCCGCCGGCGCGGTGAAGACGGATCCCGGGTAGCCCGCAACGCGCGTAGACGGGCGACGGTATAGAATCGACGAAATGACTCCGAACCTTCCCTACCACGCTGGCCTGCCGTTCACGTTCTGCGCGCTCGAGCAGGGGGCCGACGCCTTCGATCGTGCCAAGGCCGTGGTCCTGCCCATCCCGTTCGAGCGGACGACGTCGTTTGTGGCGGGCACGAAGAACGGACCGCGCGAGATCATCTCCGCGTCGAGCCAGGTCGAGCTGTACGACGAGGAACTCGGAAGCGAGATTGCCGATGTCGGCATCTGCACGTTGCCCGCGATGGAACTTCCCTTTGCTCGCACCGAGGAGGCGTTCGCCGAGATCCGGCGCACCGCCTCTTGGCTCGCGGCCTCGGACAAGTTCTTCGTGGCTCTCGGCGGCGAACACGCGCTGACCGCTCCGCTGGTGGCGGGCGTCGCCGAGCAGCATGCCGGCCTCAGCGTCCTGCATATCGACGCGCACGCCGATTTGCGCGAGAGCTACATGGGTGATCCGCACAGCCACGCCAGCGCGATGCGCCGGGTACTTGAACACGCGCCGGCTGTCCAGGTGGCCATCCGGAATCTGTCGGCACCGGAGGCGCAGGCACTTCCCTCGCTCAACACGACGATCTTTTACGACTGGAATATGCGCAATGATCCGCGCTGGATGGAACGCGCGGTCGAGAAACTCAGCCCGAAAGTCTACGTCACGATCGACTGCGACGGTCTCGACCCCGCCATCATGCCGGCCGTGGGCACGCCAGAGCCAGGCGGATTGAGCTGGCCGGAACTGCTGGCGCTTCTGAGGCTCGTGATGACGCGGCGCACGGTGGTGGCCTGCGATGTGGTCGAACTCTGCCCGCTTCCAGGCATCGTGGCGCCCAACTTTCTCGCCGCGCGCCTGGTCTACAAGCTGATCGGCTATCGATTCCTGTCACGCTGACGCAAGAACGCGTCAGCGCGTGGCCGCCTGGGCGGTGTCCTGCCCTTCTATTTCCCGCCTGGCGATCTGCGCGTACGGGGATTGCGGGAACTCGTCGGTGACCCGACGAAACGTCTTGCGTGCCTCGTCGCCTTTTCCCGCCAACTGGTAGCCGCGCGCCAACTGCATCAGCACGCCGTCGAGCGGGACTTCTGGCGCAGCCTGCTGTGCCAGTTCCTTGAGCGACGCCAGCGCGGGCTCGAACTGCTTCGTTGCCAGCTGCGCATCGGCAATGCCCAGTTTCGACATCACCTGGTAGATTCCCTTCTCCTTCGCCACGACCTCGCGATAGCGTTCGATGCCCTCGGCCGTGCGACCGACGGCGACAAGCGCCGCCGCTGCCCGGTAGCGCGCCATGACGCCCGGTTCCAGACTCGGATACGCGTCGGCCACGGCCATCAGTTTCGGCAACGCCGCTTCGAGCCGCGCCTTGTCGGTGGGATACGTTCCAGGCGCCTGCACCGAGGGCTTGCCCGGCTCCCCCGCCGTCGGAGGCATCACGGGCGCCTCGGATATCGTCATCGCCTCCGCCAGCATCCGGCTCGCGGTCGAGGCGCTGTTCTGGCGAACGACGAGCGTCCCCACAACGCCGAGCACCACGACAATCACCGCGATGCCGCCGAAGATGACGACGTTCCGGTTCGCTTCGTACCACGTCCTGGCGCCGAGCAGCCACTCGACGAATTCGTTTTCCTTCAGGTGATGCCGTTCAGTTCGCTTCATGATGCCTCAGACTCGAGCACGACACAGTCATCGCAAGCGGTCGCCAGCGGTCGGCGTCCGCCAGAATCAGTCAAGTGGTCCATTATAGCGGCGAATCACCCTGAGATGACGATTCGGTTCAGGCTTCGCGCATGAACGGATACTCAAAGTCCTTCGCCGGCACGAACGTCTCCTTGATCGTGCGGGGACTCGTCCACCGCAGCAGGTTGAGCGGCCCCCCTGCCTTGTCATTGGTGCCTGATCCTCTCGCGCCGCCAAACGGCTGGCGACCCACCATGGCTCCGGTCGGCTTGTCGTTGAGGTAGAAATTGCCGGCCGCATACCGAAGCACGCGGCACGCCTCGATGTAGGCGTACCGATCGTTCGAGAAGATCGCCCCGGTGAGGGCGTACGGCGACGTG
This sequence comes from Acidobacteriota bacterium, assembly GCA_026393755.1. Taxonomy (NCBI): domain Bacteria; kingdom Pseudomonadati; phylum Acidobacteriota; species Acidobacteriota bacterium. Next base: position 50,174 of record JAPKZO010000022.1, on the reverse strand, counting down.
GTATCGCACAGTCGCAGGGCCTCGAGGTACTTCTCATCCTCGTACACGTAGATCGTGAGCACCGGGCCGAAGACCTCCTCCGCCATCGTCACGAACTTGGGGTTCAGCGCCTGGATGACTGTGGGCTGGACATAGAACCCCTTCGATTTGTCACCGTCGCCGCCCAGGATGATCTTTGCCTCGCTCGAGGTTCGTGCCCGCTCGATGTAGCTCATGATGTTGTTGAACGCGGCTTCGTCACTCACCGCGTTCACGAAGTTTGTAAAGTCCCGGACATCGCCCGTCTTGACGCGTGCGAGCATCTCGCTCATCCGGCGCTGCACCTCCGGCCACAGGGACGCCGGGATGTAGGCGCGCGAAGCGGCCGAGCACTTCTGCCCCTGATATTCGAAGGCGCCGCGCACCAGGGCCGTAGCGACCTCCTGGGCATTCGCCGAACGGTGCACGAACACGAAGCCCTTGCCTCCCGTCTCGCCGACAATGCGCGGATAGCTCCTGTAGGTGCCGAGGTGTCCAGCCACCGTTCGCCACAGCGAGTTGAAGGTGGCGTTCGAACCGGTGAAGTGCAGCCCGGCGAACATCGGATGCGCGAGGGCCAGTTGGCCGACGAGGGATCCCTGGCCTGGGACGAAGTTGATGACGCCCGGCGGGAAGCCGGCTTCCATGAACACCTGCATCAGGACGTAACTGGACAGGATTGACGTGGTCGCCGGTTTCCAGACCGTCGTATTGCCCATCAAGGCCACCGATGTATTCAGATTCGATGCAATGGCCGTGAAGTTGAATGGGGTGACGGTGAGGACAAAGCCCTCGAGCGGCCGGTACTCCATCCGGTTCAGTTCCTCGGGAGCGGAGTGCGGCTGATCGGAGTAGATCTGCGAGGCGAAGTACACGTTGTGCCGGAGATAGTCGACGACCTCGCACACGGCGTCGATCTCCGCCTGATACGCGCTCTTCCCCTGGCCGAGCATCGTCGCCGCGCCGATCGTGTACCGGTAGGGGCCAGACAGCAGCTCCGCGGCTCGCAAGACGACCGAGGCGCGCTCGATCCACGACAGGGTTGCCCAGGCCTCGTGAGCGGCAAGGGCGGCGTCGATCGCCATCCGCACTTCGGCCTCGCCGGCCTGGTGGCAACGCGCGAGCACGTGACCGTGGTCGCAGGGCATCACCACGTCGCGCGTCCGGCCCGTGCGGACTTCACGACCACCGATGATCAACGGTATGTCGACGACGGTGCTGGCCATCCGATCCAGCTCCCGTTTCAAGGACGAGCGGCTGACCGAACCCGGCGCGAAGTCGTTAACGGGCTCATGCCGGGGCTCCGAAAAACTGAATACGCTGTTGTTCATGGACGTCTCCTCCACCCAACAATCGGTTTCACATCCCGTTCTGGCGGCCTTGGCACGCCGTAGCCGCATGCGAAAGTGGCCGCGCAGCAGGCCGCGTCCGCAGGTTCGAAACCGTCTCCCATGAAGATAGCGCGATTTGCAGGCGTGACGCGAGTGATGTGAACAAGCCTCGGCCCGACCAGCGGAGGAATGTGGTGCCCCTGGCCCGACTCGAACGGGCGGCCTACGGTTTAGGAACCACGTTCAATTGATCACCGGATCGGGTCCGACCGCGATTTCATTGGTCGTTTCGATCGCGCCCTGGTCCGATTGGGACCGATTGTGATCGCCTGATCCGGCACCCGTTGCAAGCGGTTGCAAGCGGGCGTCGAACGCCTTCATCGCGTCGTGCTGCGTCTGCTGCGTCCCGCTGAGGTAGGTGCTGGTCTGCGCGATCGAGGTGTGCCCGAGCCAGTCTCGAACCGTGTGTAGGGGCACGCCGCCTTCGAGCCACCGGCTGCCCGCTTCTCTTCGCAGATCGTGAACGTGCAAGTTGATCTTCGCGAAGGCCGCTCGGCTCTCGGGCGAGAGGTTGGCCACGTCGTTGTAGGTGGCCTCGACGCCGTTCGCCTTCAGGACGGCCGTCATCCAGGCCCGCTTGATGCTCAAGAGTTTCTGACCGACGACATTCCCGAAGACGTACTTGTCGGCCGGGAACGGCTGGCCGTTCGGATCGAAGACGCGCATTTCCAAGATCGCTTTGAGGCGTGACGAAATCGGAATCCGCCGATCTCGCCGCGTCTTTGTCTTTGCAGCGGTCAGCACGATTTCCGATCGTGATGCCCACGTCACGATAGGGGTCGGCTTCGTCGCGATCGGCGTCAAGACGTCGACTGCGCGGCGTCCAGCGTGAGAGTCTGACGACGGCCTCACCGTGGCGCTCGAACGGTTGAACGCTCGGCTGTCACAGCCAGGGGTGGGCCCGAGTGCCACGGTTGTAGTCGAGGAACCGACGAAGTAGGCTCGCGCTTTCCCTGCTGTCATCGCCAATCGACGCGGTGTCCGCTGACCTGAACTCCAAGAGTGCGACCGCCCTACCCGCGCAGTCGGTGGACCACATTGACTGAATCCCAGACAGCTGGCAATCCCGGGCGCGTTCACGCGGCTGTCCACGGGGCGAGAAGATCATCTGGCGTGGCCCGAGACAAAATCAACTCGTGAGGCACTCCTGGCGACATTAGTCTCCGCCGCAAGAGACTTTTGGCGGCCACCGCGTCCCACCACCCCAAACGGGCTCACCTAACTCCAGCGCGGCCCGGAACTTATGACCAGTGCATCCAGAATCTGGCACGGGACCGGCACTGGAACTATTGTTGCTTATAGCACTGCGCCCCTTGCGAGGGTTGAAGACTGGGAGGGTCATAGTATGAGGCGACTCGGATTCGTTCTACTTGGTGCCGCGCTCCTGTTTACGTTGGCGGTCCCAACGCCAGCCGCCGCCAATCCGATCAACTTGGCGCTGAATCCATCCGCGACGGGGCTGCCCAGCCCGCTCGAGTCTGACCCCGGATGGGGAGGGGGGTCGTATCCGTGGGAGATCGTGGACGGTCTCCGAACCTACCCAGTGTGGTACCACGGCCTGGCGTTGGCGTGGGACGGCGCGCAGCATCAGGTGACGATCGCGTTGGATGGTATGCACTGGTTTGACGAGGTGCTCCTTTGGCACCATGGTTACTACCCAATCACGACTCCCTGGCTCCAGTACTGGGGTGGCAGTGCTTGGAACCCCATCACCTTCACGCGAAACCTGGCGTTGGAGGACGCAGGGGGAGCCGGCTCTCTGTCGGACTACTACTATTTCGATCCCGTCTACGGCAGCAAGGTGAAGTGGACCGTGCCGGCGGGAGCCCAGTTTGGGGGATCCGCCAGTCACGTCTGGCTCTACGAGTTCGAGGTCTACGAAGCGGAACCCGTTCCGGAACCCGCCTCGCTGTTGCTGTTCGGCTCGGGGCTGGTCGGACTGGCCGGAGCCGCCCGTCGTCGGATGCGAAAGTAGTCCCTCGCGCACTAGCGCGGGAACGGTGAGCGCCTGATCACCCGGGAGTGGTGGTCTGGCGCTTTCCTTTTTCGCTGTCAGCCAGGTGCCACCTACCCAAGTGGCCGTGACACGCAATCCGGCCAAGGCTCTGAGCCAACGCGTGCCCAAGTCTGAAAGCAAGACGGCGCCGCGAGTGTGCCTTCGGTTGACTTCCCTTGCACATCTGATGGCTAAGGCTCGCCGGCTCGTGTCCGGCCCGCGGGACCCTGCCGCCGACGCATCGGCGGGGTGGTAGACACAACCTAGTGTGCCGTCCCAGCTAATTCTTTACACCGGCGCACCTTGTCCAGAATGACGTCGGCCGTCACTTTCCACACGAAGGGCGTCGGGGTGTGATTCCAGCGGAGCAGCCAGTCGTAGATGGCGCGCTCCAGTTCTTGCACGCTGAGGAAGGTTCCTCGGCGGATCATGCGGTCGGTGATCAAGGCGAAGAACCGTTCGACCTGGTTGAGCCAGGAACTGCTGGTCGGCGTGAAATGAAAGTGAAAGCGCTGGCGTTTCTTGGGCTTGAGCCACCGCTGAACCAGTTCGCTCTTGTGCGTGGAGTAGTTGTCCAGGATGAAATGGATCTCCAGGTCGGAGGGCACTTCACGCTCGACCTGGGTGAGAAACTTCACGAACTCTTTTCCACGATGGCGTGGCAGACAACTGCCAATCACTTTGCCGTTCAAGATATTGAAGGCCGCAAACAAGGTCGTGGTCCCATGCCGCTGGTAGTCATGCGTTTGGCGTTCGGGCAACCCGGGTCGGAGCGGCAGGATGGGGGCCGTCCGATTCAGCGCCTGAATCTGGCTCTTTTCGTCCACGCACAAGACCAGCGCCCGGTCCGGGGGATTCAGATACAGGCCGACCACGTCGCGGACTCTGTCTTCGAACCGCGGATCCGTCGACAGTTTGAACTTCTCGACCCGATGCGGCTGAATATCAAACCGCTGCCAGACGCGGTGCACCATCATGCGTGACACCGCCAACTGTTTCGCGAGGAGTCGCACGCTCCAGTGCGTGCCATCGGGCGGCCGGGTCTTCAGGGTCGTATCCAGAATCGCCTGCTCCAAGTCGCTGGTCAGCGTGGGCCGACGCCGGGTCCGTTTCTGCTTGCCCGTGAGGGCCGCGACTCCGCGCATCAGGAACGCCTGGCGCGTGGCGATCACGGTCGGTCGCGACAGCGTCAATTGCTGGGCAATGGCTCGATTCGAGACGCCCGCGTCCGCCAGCAGGATCACGCGGCACCGCTGCGCCACCCGTTGCGGGGTGGTGCCGGATCGCACCAGGGATTCCAGGTGGTGCTTCGTGGCATCATTCAGAGACGATGTCGGTGCCAGCGCGAGCATGCCCCATGTAACCACAGGGCTGCGTGTATGTCAATAATTACATGGGACGGGACACTGGATCGGTTTCTATTCGTGGAGAATGCTCGAGCGGAAACAGGAAGCGCCCGACCACCACATCCGGGTGACCGGGCGCACGAAGTCCGCACGGACAAAATGTCGGTCGACTACTTCCGCATCCGACGACGAGCAGCGCCAACGAGTCCGACGAGGCCTGTGCCGAGCAGGAGCAGCGAGGCCGGCTCCGGGACGGGCTGACCGTACTCAACGATGTAGGGACCACCGAACTGCGCGAGGTCATTCCACGCGCCCGCAGGCTGCAACTCCGTCTGACTGGCATGCTGCCAGTTCATCACGGCGTAGTCTTCACCGTTCTGACTCTCGCCGTTGGGGCCGTGGTAGTCGTTTGGCTCCCCGCTGGCCCAGTAGCTGAAAGCGAACGGTTCGCCCGACTGCCAAAGCCACGTACGCTCGGTGACCCGGTCGGTCAATCCAATCATGTAGTTCGTGACCGAGCCGAATTGAGAAACGAGGAAATCGAGCTCTGCTCTGCTGGTTATGCTGACTAGGTAGCCGTGGTCACCAGTTGGTGAGGTGCTGGCCGCAGCAGCCGCAACGGCAGCATCCCAGCCACCCGGGTTGGTCTGCCAGAAGTCGTTGTAGTAATGACCATTGCCGGCCCACTGAACCGGCGTCGCTGAAGCGGGGCCAGCCATGAGGATGATGAACAGAACCAGCCAGATGCTCTTCTTCATTGACGTCCTCCGATAACGAGAGTCCTGCTTCGCGACACGCAAGCCACGTTCCGGGTTGCGAGAGACGATTTGCGCCAGATTCTGCACCGGCACGCTGGAAAGGCACCGCCGGGGCAGACGTTAGTCGCCGCGAGTCAGGCAATGTCGCCGTCGATGGCGCACGGACGAAGGTGACCGTAGTCGAGGCGGACAGTGTATAACGCTATTAGTACAATGCAGGGTGAGATGGCACGCAAAACCCTCACCGCCTTCCGACTAGCGGTAGTTTACTGGCAACCACCCCAGAAAGCTCGCTGCGCCGCGATATTCACGACCTGATGTCTCACCCGACACGTATTACCCTATAACGGCCATTCACGAGGCGTGACGGTGCCAAGCGGGTAGGGGATGGCGCTTGACATCGGCGCCAACCGTGGTATTGTATTACCCTATATGGCGTCCCTCATCACGAAGAAGAAAGGCCACAAGCTCTACTACTATGTCGTCGACAGCGCCCGCGTCGACGGCCAGCCGCGCATCGTCCACCAGACCTATCTGGGCAGCGCGGAGAAATTGGCGGCCCTCGTCAAAGATCGCACCGCCCCGGTGCCCGTGGCCGCCACCGTGCGCGACGTCGGCGTGCCCGGCGCGTTGTGGCGCGCGGCGACCGACTCGGGCGTCTTCGACGTCCTGACCGCGCTGTGGCCGACGCCGCGGTCGGGACCGTCGATCGCGCACTACCTGCTCCTCGCGGCGATCCATCGTGTCTGCCAGCCCGGGCCCAAGACCGATATCGCGGCCTGGTACGACCGCACCATCCTGCCGACCCTGTGGCATTTACCCGCGGCGCGATTCACGTCGCAGGCGGTCTGGGATGCCTTCGATCAGATCGCGGTCGCCGAGGCCGACGCCGACACGCCCGACGACCTGCAGGAGGCGCAGCAGCGCCTGCTCACCACGTGGCAGGCGAAGCACCTGGTGAGTCAGCGCGTGCTGGCCTACGACACCACCAATTTCTATACCTACATCGCCAGCACCAACACCCGCACGCGCCTCGCGCAACGGGACCACAATAAACAGGGCCGTCACAATCTGCGTCAAGTCGGGCTGACCTACCTGCTGGATGGCGAGCGAGGCCTGAGTCTCTGCCATCACGTCTATCCGGGCAACGTCGCGGACGCGGCGGAACTCCCGGCGGTTCTCCCCCGCGTGACCCACCTGCTCGACGAGGCGAAGATCCCGCGCGAGAGCGTGACCCTGGTCTTTGATAAGGGCACCGCGGCACTGACCAATACGGTGGCGCTGCGCGAGGCGGGCGTGGGCTGGGTCTCGGCCTTGCCGTGGAACCAGGCGCCGCCGGATCTGCGCACCCGCCCCATCGAGGATCTGCCCGCGTGCTCGGCGGATCACCCCGGTGTGCGCGCGGCCGGGCAGCTCGCGGTCGTGCATGGCGAGGAAGCGTTGTGCGTCTTGCAGTACTCCGCGGCCTTTGCCAGCGAGCAACTGCACAGCCTGACCACCTCGCTCACCACCGTCCTGCAACGCCTCCGCCGGCTCGCCAGCGACCTCCGCAAACCGGGCTGCCGCCTCACGGAGGCCCAGGTCCGCGGGCGCATCGACCGCTGGCTCTCTCCCGCCTTCCTCCCGGAGATCGTCCGTTGGGAGTGGCGGGTCGAGGCGGGCCACGGCCGGCTCCAGTTTGATGTCGATCACCGGGGCCTCCAGCAGATCCTGGCGGAACGGCTCGGGCGCACCGTCTTGATTACCAACCGACGCGACTGGTCGGCCGAGCAGGTGGTCGCGGCCTACGGCGGCCAACAACAACTCGAACAAGTCTTTCGGGGCCTCAAGGACGGCGACTGGCTCGGGTGGGGCCCAATGCATCATTGGACCGACAGCAAGATCCGCGTGCATGCCTTCTACTGCATGCTCGGGATCTCGCTCCTCAAATACCTCCAGCGCGAGGCGCAGGCGGCCTGGCCGGGGCTCTCGGTCGATCAACTCCTCGAGGAACTCCGCGCGATCCAGCAAGTCGTGCTCTTGTATCCGCCGCAAGGCGAGAAGGGACCGCGCCGTACGGCGAGCGTCCTGACCAAGCAGACGCTGCCCCAACAATTGCTGGCCACCACGCTCGGCCTCGACCGGGTGAGTCTTACCCCGCGAGGGTAAGACACCGCCGTCCCGCCAACTGGGCCGCTGAGAAGGAGTTACCGGTCTCGCTGCTTCGCTCGCAGTAAACTCCCGCTAGGGAAGAACTTCGTACTTCACAATCTTCAGCGTTTGGATGACCATCTCCGGCCCCTGTCCCCTGATTATGGTCAGCCATTCAGACGACAGTTCAGAGATTACCAAGGACTCTTTCCCCCGGTCCGGCGCGACAGTTGGCACCAGCATCTCGCCGACGCGCAGGTTGCACGCATCCTGCCCTTCGACGCGTTTCCCGTTTCCCCATTGGTAGTAATTGCAAACTGCTGTGATGCGCTTGACCAGATACTTGCCGTCGAAGGTACCGTTCCGAAGGATGACCCATTCCCCGGTCTTCGTGTCGTGGCTGACCACTCGGTAGCCTTCGACATCCTTGACGACGGCTGTCTGTTCGCAGCCCAGCGTCATCGCGACGAAACCAGCCAGCAGCAGCGATGCGGCCTTTCGGTATGTCGAGTGCTTGATAGGCATGTGGGCCGAATTCTGCAGCCCTCCTTGCGGCACTGTCAAGTCCGATGGGTCAAGTGCTCCCATCCCTCATCATTATGCGAATGTATGAGCTCGTTGGCGTTCTCGCGGCGTTGGTGGGGGGCTGCTAGTGTCTGACCCAAGACGGTGCGGCGGCTCAGGGTCGCCGCTGCGAGCACTTGTTAGCCATCACACCACTCGACCTTAAGAATGTCCTCAGCTGGAACCCGACTCCCGCGTCCATCGAAGCACGTGTTCCAACAACTCGGGTCGTATTCGTCGCGAACTACGTGATGAACGTATGCCAGAGCATACTTCGGGGCGTCCGGCCGTGGATTGCGACTGACAAACCAGACCACACATCGACTTGTGCGACTTCGGTACAATTCAAGAATCTGGGGTGCCCACGCACCGCCGACGGAGTGGGCCAAGTCGTAAACAATCTCAGGGCTATCTAAGAAATCGCGGTGAGCGCCACGACGATCACGCTGCAGCACGCGACCGTGACGCAGCACTGCAAAGCCTTGCACCTCCCGGCCGTCGCCAGCCAATTTGTCCCGCTCGCCGAGCAGGCGGTGCGCGAGCGGCAAAGCCCGATCGGGTACCTCGAGGCTCTCCTCGCCACCGAGGTCGAAGAGCGTGAGCGCCACGCCATTGAACGACGACTGAAGGAGGCACGACTCCCGCGCCTCAAGACGCTCGACGAATTTGACTTCGGGCAGACGCCGCACATTCCTGCCCGCCGCGTGCGGGAGTTGGCGGAGGGTGGGTATCTGGCCCGCGCCGAGCCGATCGTCCTCATTGGCGAGTGCGGCACCGGCAAGACCCATTTGCTGACGGGCCTGTGTGTCGCCGCCTGTCGCCAGCGTCGGCGCGTGCGTTTCACGACGGCCGCCGCGTTGGTCAACGAGTTGGTGGAAGCCAAGCACACGATGCAACTCGGTCGGGTGCAGGCGCGGTGGGCACGCTATGAGCTGATCGCGATTGACGAGGTCGGGTACGTCCCGCTCGCCGAGCTCGGCGCCGAATTGCTATTCCAGATCATCGCCGACCGGAGCGAGCAAGCGGCCGTGATCCTGACGACCAATTTGCCGTGCTCGGAATGGACCCAGGTAATTCCCAACGCCCGCCTCTGCAAGGCGTTGTTGGATCGGATCACCGACCGCGCGCACATCATCGAGACCGGCACCGAGTCGTATCGTTTTCGACGCACCGTGGAGAAACGCAAGAAGAAAACCTGACTACCACCCGCCGCTTCCGCAGGCCCCACCATTGGGTGGGGGGCCTGCTCCGCGGCTCAGCGTGAACCGGCAGCTGTCGTTGAACCGTTATCCGACGGGCGTACCCAAACCCGTCACTGAGGGGGGCCAACATTCGGCATCACTGGGGGGCCAGAATTCGTTGACAAAACCACCATCTGCGACTCCTTGTTGAGACCTTCACACCTAACAACTCTAGACACAGCCCTATGCCCATTCGGTCTCGGCTGGGACTGAAGTCAGGCTACGTCACACGACCAACGCGACTGGCGCCCGCGACATACGGTTCATTCACGGCTCGCGGCCCCAGGTCAACAACCATCGGGGACCAGTCCGCCGGCATCCTGCTCCGCCAGTTCTCGCGTCGGTCGTAGAAACGAGTAAAGGTAGTCGCCGCTCATGTACACGCGCACCTCGGAGCCGCTCGGGTGCGCGTTGATGGTGGCCTCCATCAGATTGCCAGCCTGCCACAGCGACCAGAGCCGTTCTGGTTTGGGTGTCTGCCGCCGTGGGGCCAGCCGGGTTCGCCCACGCGGCTGCGCCATTCCTCGGATGCGGAGCTTGTCATCGCGCCAGATTGTAACCCATGCACCACGCAGATCTCGCGGGCTTGAATGAAGCGCCGAAGCTGGTGCTGTATTTACGCCCGAGTGAAAAGCGCGGAGCCGGTCGGAAGCCCACGGCAACGACTCCCGACGCCAGCCAGCCTTCAACCCCAACCGGTGCCCCGCGCACGCGAATAGCGTGTTTGCCAGCCGACCTGGGGACGGCCCACTCTTCGATCTCCGCGTATACTGCGAGGATGAAGAAAGACCCGCACGCCGAACTCGCGCTCAAGGCGGCACGGGCCGTACGCGATTGGCAACAGCATGTTCAGATGGTTGGGTTCTACCATGCTCGCAAGGAAGAGGCAGTCCGCAAGTTACTGACCGCGATGAACGTGGAATTACCCGAGCACGATCTGTGGGAATTCGAGGAACGGTTTTTCCATCATCTGCGCGTGGCCGGTGGCGCCCACCTATCGCACTATTCCACCTTTAATTCGTTTGTGAACCGCGAGCATGGACAACAGGTCATGGAGGCGGCGACCCACGCCTTGAAGGAGATGGGGCATCCTGTCGCGCTCGCCTTGTAGCTACTCTTCGGGATCCCCACCGATGCCGGGTGCCCAGCAGGAATCTTCCGGCCCAGCCCCGGACCACAAAACCGCCGACCACGTTGCCCCACGAGCGGCGATCGGTGCCCGCGTCGGCCACCGGGCCGTCCCGTAAGGGTCGCCCCACAACGGCGAAAGGCCACCGGTGAAGGTGGCCTCCCTGGGAATCGTTGCAAGTTGGTTGCAAGCTGCCTAGCGAAATATGGTGCCCCTGGCCCGACTCGAACGGGCGGCCTACGGTTTAGGAAGCACCGTTACATGATAGTGGTTTGACGCTCGCCCGCGTTTTTATTGAGTGTTCTGTGTTGCCGCCCACCGGCCGACACGGCCTTTCGATGCTGTTTTTTGACTTCTGTTGCACACTGTTGCACAAACGGTTCTTCCGGCTTCGTCGCGGCCTTGGCTGCCGCGGCTGCCGCTTTGGCTTTGGCTGCCGCCTCCAAGTCCGCCAAGCGTGCCTCGAAGGCGGTCATGGCGCCGTGCTGCGTCTGCTGCGTCCCGCTCAGGTAGGTGGACGTCTGCGCGATGCTGGTATGTCCCAACCAATCACGAACGGTGTGCAGGGGCACGCCACCTTCGAGCCACCGGCTGCCCGCTTCCCGTCGCAAATCGTGGAAGTGCAGATTGATCTCCGCGAATGCCGCCCGGGACTTGGGCGAGAGGTTGGCTTTGTCGTTGTACTCGGCGTCGACGCCGTTCGCCTTGAGGAGGGCCGTCATCCAGGCGCGCTTGATCGATCCGACCTGCTCACCAACGGCGTTGCCAAACACGAACAGGTCGGACGCGAACGGCTGGCCGTTCGGATCGAGTGCGCGCATCTCCACGATCGCTTTGAGGCGCGTGCTGATCGGAATGCGACGATCCCGCTGCGTCTTCGTTTTCGAGGCCAGCATCACGATTTCCGAACGCGGCGCCCAGGTCATGACCGGCGGCGTCTTCGTCACGTCGATCGTCAAGCCAACGACCTGCTGCCATGTGAGCGACAGCAGTTCACCAACGCGACAGCCTGTGGCCAAGGCTGCCTCTACCAGCGCACGCAGGTGCGGCGCGCATGCGGCGAGTAGTCGGGCCTCTTCGTCCCGATCGCCGTCCAGACGTCGGCTGCGGGGCGCTTCACGCTGGAGCCTCACAACCGCCTCCCCCTGCCTCTTGAACGGCGTGTGCTCGACGTACCCCGTGCGGACCGCCCAGTTGTACATCGCTCTGAGGCGCGCCAAGCTGCGGTTGGTGCCCGCAAGGCCGGTCCCGGCGGCGCGGCGGGCCTCACGATGGCGTTCGATCGTGTCGGTCGTGACGTCGACCAGTCGCCAGTCACCGAACGGCGCGGCGCCGCCGGTTGGCCGTGGCAGCACCGTGCCACAGATGACATTCAGGCGCGAGCGGCACTCGGCGACGGACGCTGGATGGTCGACCGCCACGCTGCGATCGAGATAGACGTCGGCCAGTTCACGCAACGTCATTTCCGAGATGGGCGCCACCTGACCATAGGTGCCGGCGTCAATCTCCGTGCGGATGGTGGCGGCGAGACTCTCAGCATCGGCTTTGCGGTCGAGATGCTTGGCCGCGTGCTTGTCGAGCGAGATCCGGAACGACGTTCCGCCTTTCGGCTGGTAGTTGAACCACCACGAATGCGCGCACTTGGGCCACAGGCGGCGCGGGCAGTCACAGCGTTTTCGCAGGTTGTGGTTGCGGTGTCGTCGTGTCATCGGGATTCCCCCTTCACCGCTCCATCCTTCCGTGAAAGTTCCGCCGACGCCTTCGGGGTGAGTTCGCCGCCAGCCTTCCCGCGCATTGTCTTCGTGAGAAATCCGTTCTTCCGGGCGAGGTGGATATGCGACCGCATCTGTTCAAGCGGGACATCGCGCATCACGGCCAGTTCCGCCGTCGGCGCGTGAACGCGCTTCCACAACAGCGCGTAGTCGCGGGCAAGCTCAGCGTAGAAGGCATCCGTCGCCCGATGGTTGCGTGGTCGCTTCCGCCGTCGCCGAGGCGATGGCCTTCCGATGTGTTCGTCCAGGCGCCGTAGCGCGTCCTTGCCGAAGTGTCTTGCGCACCATCGCCGGTAGTCGGCAATCACCGGCTCGGCATACTTACCCACCTTCACGAGACGGAGCAGGCGCGCCGTGATACCGCCGACCGGAACAGGTGCGTCTTTTGGCCGCTCACCGGGGTGTCGTGCCATCTGGACTCCTGCCACCGGCGGGAGTGGCGCGGGATAGATCTTGAGCTCATCGACCACTCGGCGGTCGTCCTGCAGGTCGAAGTGTTCGACCACCATCCAGCCGTTGCCGAGTTCTGTTTCAAGCAGATTCAGGTCGGGGAAGAATTGCTTTCGAGGCTCCCGCGTCTTCTTCATGGGATTATCCTAGCACAATTAAAAACAGTGTGCACGACGATTTCTTTTGATACACGGTGCACGCTATTGACTCTAACAGGTCACAGCCTCAATATCAAGGCATGAGCGATCTTCTAACGCCTCACGACGTCGCCAAACTGGCCGGCGTAACGCCTGGAGCGGTTCGGCTTTGGGCCGACCTTGGGCGGCTCCCGGTCACGCGGACGGTCGGCGGGATGCGACTGTTCCGCCTCGATGAAGTGCTGCGCTGGCTCGTCACGCGGCAGACCGCTAAGCGCGAGGGGGGCCAGTGACCACCGACGCGATCGCCACGCCCCCGCAGTGGCTGACCGTCGCCGAGGTGGCGGCGCTGGTGCGTCTCTCGACACAAATCTTGCGGCGCGAAGCGCGGGCCGGCCGGCTGCCGCATGCGCGCATCGGCGGGGCGCGCGGCCCGATCCGCATTCACGACAGTTGGGTCCGCCAGTGGCTCGAAGCCAGCGCGACGCCTGTCGAGATGACGCGGGTCAGATAAACAAATGGCCCCAAGCGCGGGCAACGCTCAAGGCCAGACCGAGAAACGCACCGAGGTTGATCGATGCACAGCAACAATACCACAACCGGCCTGGCGCTCCGGCCCTACCAGCACGAGGCGGTCAACGCCGTCCTGGCCGCGTTCGATCGCGACGTTCGCCGACAACTAGTTGTGATGCCGACCGGCACGGGGAAAACGATCGTCTTCTCGGAAGTCATCCGGCGCCGTGGTGGCCGTGCCCTCGTGCTCGCGCATCGCGACGAACTGATACAGCAGCCCGTCGACAAGATCCCGATGGTGATGCCGGGCGCGCAAGTCGGCATCGTGAAGGCTGAGCGAGACGAGACCGACGCACAGATCGTCGTCGCCAGCGTCCAGACGCTCAGCCGACCGCGCCGTGGGGATCGCTTAGTGGCGGATTTCTCCACCATCGTCGTCGACGAAGCCCATCACGCCCCAGCCGACAGCTACCAGCGCATCCTCGAACGCGCCGGCGCCTTCGGGGATGACGCCCCGCTCGTGTTAGGTGTGACCGCCACGCCTGAGCGTGCCGACGGTGCTCCGCTCGGCGAGACCTGGCAGGAGATCACGTACCGCGTCGAGATGCTACCGATGATCGGCGCGGGCTACCTCTCCGACATTATCGCCAAGCGCGTGCATCTCGAAGTCGACCTCGATGCCGTGCATACGCGGTGTGGTGATCTCGTGGCCGGCGAACTTGACGAAGCGATGCGCTCCGCCAATGCTCCGGCGCATTGCCGGGATGCCTACCTGGAACACGCCGACGGGCGCAAGGCGCTCGTGTTCACGCCAAGTGTGGCCCTGGCCCATGAGACCGCGACGGCCTTTCAGCAAGCCGGGGTGGCGGCTGAGGCGCTGGACGGCACAACCGATCCCGATCTTCGCCGGGCCATCCTGCGACGCCTGCACGCGGGCGAAACGATGGTGGTCTGCAATTGCGCCGTGCTGACCGAAGGATTCGACGAACCGAGTCTCGACTGCATCATCGTGGCGCGGCCCACGAAATCGAGGGGCCTCTATCAGCAGATGATCGGTCGGGGCACGCGGCCCTATCCCGGCAAGGCGAACCTGCTCGTGCTCGACCTGGTGGGCTCGACTCGCCGGCATGATCTCCAGTCCGTCGCTGAACTCTTCAACCTGCGACCTGAAGAACTTGACGGCGATGCGACGGTGACGGAGGCGATTGGCCGTCGTCAGGCTCTGCAAGCACAACGTGACGCGCATGGGCGCCTCGTGTCGGAGACGGTTGATCTGTTCCACCGGCGAGCGTTGCACTGGGTCGCCAGTGGGGCGACGCGCCATGCCCTCTCGATTGGCGAAGCCGGCATGGTGATCCTGCGGGCTGACGACCTCGTGCACTGGACCGTGCTCCATCTCGACCAAGCACGCCAATCGCACGCGCTCGCAGCGGGGATTGATCTGGGCTACGCACAGGGCATTGCTGAGGACTTCGCGCGCAAGGTGGGCGCTGGCCGCCTCGTGGATCGGGCGGCGCCCTGGCGCACCGCTCCGGCATCCGAGGGGCAACTCGGCATCTTGCGGCGATGCCGGATTCCCTTTGCGCCGGACATCTCGAAGGGCGACGCCTCCGACCTCATCACAACAATGGTGGCGCGGAGGGTGGCATGAGCGGGCGCGGGCGGTCACAGAAGAGCATCGATCTGGTCGCTGCGGCGATCACCATCCTCGAGGAAATCCAGCCGTGCTCCGTGCGGGCCGTCTGCTACAAGCTCTTCGCGCTGGGCCTGATCCCGTCGATGGCGAAGAACGAGACGAACCGCGTCGGGGCTCTCTTGACCCGGGCGCGCGAGGAAGGCGCGATTCCGTGGGCGTGGATCACTGACGAGACGCGGGAGCCCACGCGAGTCTCGGCCTGGGAAGATCCGGCGGCCTACGTCGAAGCCGTGAAGCGTTCCTATCGGCGGGACCGCTGGATCGATCAATCAGCCTGGCTCGAAGTGTGGAGCGAGAAGGCCACCATTGCCGGCACGATCGCGCCGGTGCTTCGAGACTACGGTGTGACGCTCCGCGTGTTTCACGGCTACGGGTCCTCAACGGCCGTGCATCAAGTGGCCGACGAAACCGCCGGCGCTGGCCGCGTGCTGACGGCGTTCTACGTCGGCGATTGGGACCCGAGCGGCCTCCATATGTCGGAGGTGGATCTCCCGGACCGCCTGGCCGAATATGGCGGACGAGTCGACCTCCAGCGTCTCGCGCTGGTCGAAGACGATACGCGTGGCGACCTTCCGTGCTTCTCAGCCGACTCCAAGACACTCGATCCGCGGCATAGCTGGTTCGTCAAGCACTTCGGAGCGCAGTGCTGGGAACTCGACGCACTCAGTCCAGTGGTGTTGCGCGATCGGGTCGAGCACGCCATCGTCTCCTGCCTGGATATGGCCGCCTGGCAGCGGGCCGAAGCGGCGGAGCTCGCCGAACGCGAGTCCCTAGCAACGATCCTGAACGCCTGGCCGGGTATTTCTAGGCAGGCATCGAAATACACCGACGGGGTGACGTCGTGACCGCCTCACCGCGTCCCGTGCCCCTGTCAGTGCAGCCCGACGGCATCCCTCCGGATCTGGTGGCGGCCGACCAGTTCGTCGTGTGGAAGTACGTCGGTGACGACAAGGGCAAGTGGACGAAGCCGCCCTACATCGCCTCTGACCCCGCGCGGCTCGCATCGTCGACGGACCCGGCCACCTGGCGCCCCTACCGCATCGCGATCGACACGTATCTCGATGGCAAGTGCGACGGGATTGGCGTGCCGATGGTGGACGGGCTGGCCGGCGTCGACCTCGATCATTGCATCGACGACCAAGGCGTCATCGCCCCATGGGCCATGGCCATCGTGACGGCCATCAATACCTACGCCGAGCGCAGCCCGAGCGGGCATGGGCTCCGGTTACTCGTGCGTGGGACACTGCCACCTGGACGCCGCAAGGCTGGCCCCGTCGAAATGTATGACTCGGGGCGGTATCTCACCGTGACCGGACAGCACCTCGACGGAACACCCACCACGATCGAAGAACGCACCGCAGCACTGGCCGTCCTGCACGCGCAGACCTTCGCGGCGAAGGCGACCAAGCCGAAGGCGTCGAGCACCATGCCCGTGCTCAGCCTGGGCGACGCTGAGTTACTCGACAAGGCTCGACGCGCCAGCAACGGCTCGAAGTTTTCCGCGCTGTGGGCGGGCGACATCTCCGGGCACGCCTCGCACTCTGAGGCGGACCTGGCGCTGTGCAACCTGCTGGCGTTTTGGACCAACTGGGATGCCGGCCAAATGGATCGCCTCTTCCGGCAGTCCGGATTGATGCGCGACAAGTGGGACACCCGACACGGTGAACAGGCGTATGGCGACGCGACGATCGAGAAGGCCATCAGTGGATGCCGGGAGACGTACTCGGGCGCGAGACCGACCGTGGTGTCTGTGGATGCGCCCATGCCCGAACCAGAACCCGAGGCGGTGCCCGTGATGCCCATGCCCTACACCTTCGCGCCTGCTGTCCCGCACGACCATTTCATCAGCCAATGGATTGACTACGCCAGCCGATGCACCGACGGCGCCCATGAGTATCACGAGGCGGCGGCGCTGGGCATTCTCGCGGACGCGACGCCAACCGTACGGGCTCGGTTGACGCAGTATCCGAACGGCCTCGGGACGAATTTCTACGGGCTCCTCATCGGCGACAGTACGTCCTCGCGGAAGTCGACCTCGAAGGATCTCGCGCGGGATGTGCTGTATCGGGTGCTGCCCAGTAGCTTGTGCTCGGATGCGTTCTCGCCCGAGGGGTTCGTCGAGCAGTTGGCCGCACGGCCACGGCAGAGCACCTGTCTCTTCGTGGATGAATTCTCCGAATTGCTCAGTAAGCTCCACCATGCGCCGCATATGGCGGGGATGAAGGGCCTGTTCCTCACCGTGTACGGTGGCGGGAATTACTCGTATCACAAGCACAGTAAGCGGGCGAAAGACGGAACCAAGATCCTCGACGAGGACCACATCGTCGATCCTCACCTGTCCGTGCTCGGCTGCACCACGCCGGCAATCTTCGAGTCGCTGACCGAACCCGATGTGCTCTCTGGGTTACTGCCTCGATTCGCAGTCATCATGCCGACCTCGAAGCCGGCGCGGCGGCCGTTCTTCGAGTCCGACGATGACCTGGACGGAGCCCGTGACCATCTGGCTCGACATGTCGGCCGCCTCCATGCGTGGGCAACCTCGCTGGCGACATCCCGCGCGGTGCGCTTCGAGCCCGGCGTGCTCTCCCGGCTCGATGCCCTGTTCTTCGAGCCACTCGAACAGGCCGGCGCCGCGCAGACGGAAACCGGACGCGCCATGCTGTCACGCTTGTCTGCGACCGCGCTCAAGCTCTGCTTGCTGGTGGCCGCCGGCCGTCCCGATACCGCCGACCATGCCGCGCTCGTGGTGACGACAGACGATGCCGAGTCCGCCATGATCATTGCGAGGCGGTGGCAAAGCTACGCCTTGGCCTTCGCGGCGCGGATTGGCGAGTCCGACTTCGAGCGGAAGCTGCAGCGGGTGCTCGTGGTGGTTCGCCAGCGCCGGTCAGTCCCGCGGCACGTCCTCGCCCGGCTCGCTCATTGCGACAAGAAGACGCTCGACTCCATCCGGGACACCCTGGTCGACCGGGGTCAGATCGTGGCGGTGCAAATCAAGGCCGACATGGGCCGACCCGGTGAACTGTGGCAGGTCGATAGCGGGAAAGGCGGGCAGGCATGAAGAAACCGCACTTCCTATACATACATAACAAATCACACTTCTCACACATATCACTTAGAGCGTGTTCTCCCTCCCCGGACAGCTATGAGGGATGTGAAAGAAGTGCGAGAAGTGCGGTTGGTGCCATTTGTGGGGAAAGGCCGGCCTCGGGTATGGAGGTTTTCTGCCTCTCCACTTGCGGCAATCGGCCTGGCCTGTTCCGCCCGGCCCAGTGTCTTGTAGACACGTGCGCTCTGCCTGAATCATTAGGGAATTGACGACTATGAATAGCGACGTGCAACCAGACGTGCAACCGAATGCCGAAAACGCGCCGAATCCGCCAAACGGAGGCATCGACGGCGCCGCGGCTGGCGAGTCGGTGACGTGCCCCCGCTGTGGGCTCGAACAGCCGTCGGGACGGGGCCAGTGTTCCCGGTGCAACGTGTTCTTGCCGGCGAATCAGTCCGCGCGCCAGTCGGGGATCTATGCGGTCCAGCACCCGCGTGAACTGCGGCAGTCCGTCGACGACTTCGTAGCGGGCATCCTGGCCGACCAGGGCGGCGAGTCCGAACTGACGACGCTGGGCCTCGCCTATGTGAGCCGGCTGAAGGAAGTCGAGATTGTCCTGCGGTTGATTGCGAATGACATCGTGAAACGCGGCCTGCTCACGCCGAGCGGCGGGGTCCGCAACATCCACGGCGCCTTCCTGACCACGGTGGATCGATGGGACCGGCTGGCGCAACGGATCGGCGTGGCGCGCAAGGCGAAACACGCGAACCCATTGGATGCTGTGCGGGAAGCCGTGCAGGAGGCGAACCGATGACCAGCCTACTCGATTTCATGAACCTGTTTCCCGGCTTCCGTGGGTCATCGTGGGACGGCTGGCGCGCCGTCCTGGCTCGTATCACGCCGATCGTCCGCGAGTTCTACGGGGCCATTGGTCGAGGCGCTGGCAAGAGTCGCATAGCGGCGCTGATAGCCGTCTGGAAGGCCGTGCAGACGTACGATCGCGTGCCCGGCGAGTACATCTACGTCGGCATTTTCGCGCCCGACCGGAAGCAAGCGGGCATCACGTTCCGCTATGTCGTCGGCCTGCTCAAGAGCGTGCCGGCGCTGTCCCGGCTGATTGTGAGCGAGACGCGCGACTCGATCGAGTTGTCGACCGGCGTCATTATCGAAGTGCTCACGGCCAGCACGGCGGCGCCGCGCGGACGGGCGTATGTGCTGGTCATCCTTGAGGAGGCGAGCTTTTTTCCGAAGGACACCGACGCCAACCCGGACGTAGAGCTCTACCGCGCTGTGGTGCCCGGGCTGGCCCGCGTGCCGGGGTCGCTGCTGGTGGTGGCGAGCTCACCCTACAGCCGCTCTGGCATCTTGTATGACGCCTGGAAGAAATACCACGACCAGCCTGACGGCGAAGTGGTGTTCGTGCAAGCGGACACGGCCAGCTTGAATCCCACGTTTGACGCGCGAGCCATCGCCAAAGCGTACGAGGACGATCCGACGTCTGCCTCGGCTGAGTATGGCGGCCTGTTTCGCAGCGACGTGGAGTCCTTTGTCAGTCGAGAGGCGATTGACGCGGTGACAGTCGAGGGCCGGATCGAACTGCCGCGCGTGCCCGGGATTATCTACAAGGCGTTCCTGGACTTCGCGGGCGGCTCGGCTGGTGGGGATAGCGCCACGTTGGGGATCGCGCATGCGGAGCGGCGTGAGGGCCGGAGTGTGGCGGTCCTGGATGCCCTTATGGAACGGCGGCCACCGTTTGCGCCGTCGGTGGTGTGCGAGGACTTCGCGCTGGTCCTGCGGTCGTATGGCGTGGGTACCGCGACGGCGGATCGGTGGGCGGGAAACTTCCCAACCGAAGCTATGGCCAAGCTGGGAGTGCGGCTGGTCCCGAGCGATGCGCCGAAGTCGGACATCTACCGGGACGTGCTGAGCATCATCAACAGCCGCTCCTGTGAACTGCCGGACTCCCTCCGGTTGCAGACACAGCTACTCGGCTTGGAACGTCGGACGGGGCGTAGCGGGAAGGACTCGATTGATCACGGTCCGGGCGGTCACGACGACGTATGCAACGCGGCGCTGGGCGCGATTTCGCTGGTGAGCCTGGTGGCGAATTGCGGGCTGCAACGCATCAACCAGTGGACCGGCCAGCCGATCTCGGGCCTGTTTGGCAACGTCGAGTACCGCGACGGCCGGCCCATCCCGCCAGCGGGCTCGCAGCCGCTCGACTGGTACCCAAGCGCGCCCACTCGCCCAGTCCCGACCGTTCGTATCGTCAACCCGAACGACCGTTCGACGTGGGTTTCGATCAACCGCGACACGTTCGACGAATCCCGGCATCAACTCTGGACTGGTGACGACGCCAGTCAACCACCGGCCGCACGCGCGACCACCGTTCCACTCGTACGAGGATGAAATCAGGAGCACGGCAGATGAACATCAAGTATTTCCCGAATCCCCTTTCCGTCGGCGCATTCAGTGCCAATCAGTCACGCCCCACGCCCGATCCGGCCGCCGTGATCGCGTTGACGACGGCGCGCAAGGCCACGGTCGACGCCCGGATCGTCTCGCTCACGGCGGAACTGGAGGCGGCCTGTGCGGCCGCGATGGCCGACGAACTGCGTATCGGGTCCGGCGCATCGGCCGGCGCGGACATTGGCCGGTTGACGAACGAGTTGACCGAGGCGGAGGGGCAATCGGCGTTCTACACAATGGCCCTCACGGGTTTGGGCGAGTAACCACGGCAACGGACACACGGACACAGGAGACACGAACATGGTTCTAGATTTCGGCACGGCTATCAACGCTCGCATCCCGGGCCTGAAGCCGGAGCACAAAGACGGGTTCATAGCGAAGGCGAAGGACATCGGGCTCGTGCTTGAGAATTTCCAGATGCGACGCACGCGCGTCAAAGCCGCGTATGTGCCCGCAGAACAGGCGGGCAAGATCAGAGAGGCAGCCCTGGCCGCGCGGACCGCATTGGCTGAACGCCAATCGAAGTACGTGCAGCCGCTCCAAGACAAGGTGGCGTCGGAGCGGGCGCGGTTGCGGGCCTTGTCGGCGTACGACGCGCCGAAGGTCGATCCGGTATTGCAGTATCTCAAGGGCCAAGAGATCCGTTCAAGACTGGCCGGGAAGAAAGATTTCGAGCTCACGGCCATGCTCGCGCAAGCGGTCAAGAACGGCGACAAGGATTTCGTACAGGCGCTGAAGGATGCCCCGCGGGCGTTCCCGACGGTGCCCTTCGAGGATCTCCAGAAGCTCGACGACGAGCGGATCGCCACGATGCAGCCCGAGCTGGCCGAGATGGAGCACTTAGCCGAAGGGCTCCGCGTCGCGTTGAACGTCGCGGAGTCGCACGTCGCCGAGGCGCTGCGGGAAGAGGGCATCGAGCCCCAGGGCACCGAAGGGATCACGATTCTGTAATCGCTCGCCTGGGGCGGGCGTGGGCGCTCGCTGAGTGGGCGCCTGGCCTGGCTCGACATTCCCTATCGGGCCGGGCCTCTGTTCAACCTGTAGGCGCGCGGCGGTATCGGCCGGCGCCCACGGTGGCGGAAGGAACTTCGAGACAAGTGAGGATGACGATGGACACGACAGGACAGCGAGAGACGGGCGTATTGACGACGTGGCGGGACGAAAAGGGGTACGGGTTCATCAAGGCGGACACGGGCGGCCCGGACGTGTTCGTCCATGTGAACGCCTGGACCGTGGGCGAGCCCAGCATCGGCGGCCGGGTGACGTTCACGCGGACGGATGCGCCGAAGGGACCACGGGCGGCGGATGTGGAATCGGTGTAGGACGTGAACACGATGGGCACACCTGACGCCAGATAGGCCCGGGAAGGTGCCAGCCGTGCGCTATGACGGCCCAGATGGGACATGAAATGCCGAAGACGTGGAAATACACAGTGACCTTCGAGAGCCCTGAGACAGCCCCTCCCGAGACGGTCCGGCTGGACGTGGCGGCGGGGTCCGTCTCGACGGCGGCGGCCCGGGCCATCCGGGAAGCCCGGCGGTCGGTCCCGAAGCGGGTCTTCGAGAGCGTCCAGGTGCTGATTGAACGGCCCACGCACGAGGCGGTGACAGGCGGGGTCACGGCATGAACACGACCATCATCGGGCTCGACCCGGGCACGGTGCGAAGCGCGCTGGTCACGCTGTCCGCTGATGGCACGGTGACGGCGACGCTGGACAGCAACGCCACGATCCTCGCAGCGGTGTGGGCACTAGCCGATCAAGCAGACGCGGGCGAGCTGGTCATCGAGCAGATTGCCAGCTACGGCATGGCCGTCGGCGCGGAGATCTTCGAGACGTGCTACTGGAGCGGACGCTTTGCCGAAGCGTGGGCACGACGCCGGGGCACGGACGCGCATCGGTTGCCCCGTCTCGCTGTGAAGGTGGCGCTCTGTCATGACAGCCGCGCGAAGGACGCCAATATCCGACAGGCCCTCATCGATCGCTTCGGTGGCCCGTCGTGCATCCGCAAGGGCGGGCCGCTCTACAAGCTGCATGGTGACGAATGGGCGGCGCTGGCCGTGGCGGTCACGTTCCACACCCAGCAGGACGCGGAGCGGTTGTGAAGGCTCTGCAGCGTGCGCTCCACGGCCTCCACCGCAGCAACGCTGACAAACGGCGGTGTGTCGAGATCGCGCTGAGAGAGTTTCCGAAGCTCAGCAGCCGGGCGATCGCAGACCTCTGCGGCGTGTCGCATACGCTCGTTGATTCAGTACGACCATTGGCAAAGTCTGCCAATGCTACCCGCACCACGTCTGACGGCCGTCAGTATCCCGCCCGGCGGGAACCGGCACAACCGGCGGAAGTCACACCATGAACCACACCGACGTGCGCTGCCCGCGTTGTGGCGAGCATCGTTTGATCGAATACGACCGGGCGCTACACCGCTGGTTCTGCGCGGTGTGTGCCCATGCCTGGCAGCCGGAGGCGTCAAGGCTCTGTCCTGGCTGTGGGCAGCCGTTCGTGCCCGTGCGTGCCGGCCGTCCTGCGGGCTCCGGAAGACACCGGCCGATGTGGCGCGCGAGCGACTCGACGATCTGTTCGGGGCCTGACACATGGGCGACTTCGAGGGCGGCGTAGGACGACGAACGGGCTGTAGGGACGTGCCCCGCGGAGTAGGAACCGGGGAACGCTGGGAGGCTGTCTCTGGGCGGCTTCGCGGGGCACGCATCCACACCGAGACGTCACGGCCGGCATCTAGCCTGGCGTCACATCTTGTGCAACGGTGTGCAACCACCGACGACCAATTCACCATCCTGCGTCCGCTGATGCGACCAGCAGAGCCCTGATCGGCCACCCGGCAGAGGGCGCTCGAATGGCTGGGCCTTCGGATTGGTTGCACAACTGTTGCACAAAACGCAGAAACGGCCCGGCGGTGTTTTGCCGGGCCGTGCTGTAAGTGCCTGCATCTATTGGCGTTAGTTGGTGCCCCTGGCCCGACTCGAACGGGCGGCCTACGGTTTAGGAAACCGTTGCTCTATCCTGCTGAGCTACAGGGGCAGCAGGACCAAATCGTAACACGGTCCGGCAGTTAGCGCGCACCCGACGGCGCTCGGTGCGATCGTGAAGCGCCGCGGGTGAAGCCGAGCGTTCGCCAGACTTGAACATGGAAGGAGCGCGAAATCGGAAGGGTCGAATCGGCGCCCTGCCACCGCGATACGCATTCTCCGTGAATCCACACGCCGGCACCACGTTCACCAGGTGCCCACGCCGCGAGACAATGAGGTCGCGGCCGCGGGCAAGTAAGCGGGCCGATCACTTGAAATGCAGACCCAGTCTCACGCCAAACTCGTTGGTGGTGTTGAAAGGCTCATAGTAGCCGAGTTGCTCGTGGGCGGTGACGCTGTTGACCGTGAACGCCGCGGTGGCATAATTCACCGGCGAGTCGCTGACGCTCCAGTGGATGTAATACGGCTCCACCGACCAGTGCGCGGTCACCTCATATTTCGCGCCTGCGCGCAGTGCCCATCCTCCATGCTGGGCGAACGAGATGTCGGTAAAGCCATCGATGGTGAAGCCGGGCGCCGTCGCCGTCGCTGGTACAAAGCCGCCGCCCAATTCCGAGTTGCGGGTCTTCTGCCAGCCCCGGATCAGGCGATCGTATTCCACGTTGAAGCTCAGCACGCGATGCGAACCAGCGTCGGTGCGTGCCGTGGCGCCGAAAGGCAGATAGAGATACTCGTCCGTGCGGAAGCCGGCGGTGCCGGTCGTGCCATTCGACAAATGACGGACACCCAGGCCGGTATAGGGCGACAACGCCCATGCGCGACCGACGAAATCCTTGCCGACCAGGGCGCGGCCTTCCAGATACCAGTCCTGGTCGCCGTTCTCGCTGCACGCTGACGCATCGCCCACATCCAGCTCATAGCCATTTGGTGAGGCGCTGTTGGGCTTGATCAGCCACGGGGAACACCAGCCAGTGTAGGTGACGTTCCCAAAGGTGCCCCGCACATTGGCTTGGGCAAACCAGCGCCGGCGCTGGTTGAGCGACACGGTGCCGGTGTACTCGCCCCCGAGCTTGGGGCCGTGGATCGAGATGCGCAGCCGGTCGGGCTCGACGTAGGTGTAGCCGCCCACGCTGACGTTCACGTCATGCCCCGTCGGCGTAGCCAGGCGGTCATCAACCGGAGCAGGACCATCGGTGGCCTGCCCCTGCCGAGTCTGCCGAGTTGGTTGGTTCTGCGACGAGGCGGATGCCGGCGCCGTCGGGGCCTGCGCCAACAGCGTCGCCGAACACCACCACAAGGCGGCCGCAATAGCCCCGGCCGCGGGCAGACGAATCGTGCGAATCATGGCTCCCTCACCTGCAATTACGACCGGCGCCCAGGGTTTGATTACAGGGCCATCGATCTCCCAACCCCCGCCGCGTCGGTTTGTGTCGCGGTGGTACGGCCGAGCGGCATGTCTAAGATGCCCAGGGATTGACCGTCGTCGCCCTAGTTGCGCCGATTCCCGCGTCGTCCCGCGTGACGATCGTGGCATCGATGGCGATCCCCGTGGCCGCAATCAGCGCGTCGATCACCGATAGCGGCCTGCCCCGTCGCAGTGCTTCGCCGGACACCCGTCCCCACGTCAGCGCCACCTCTTCTGTGACCGGCGCGATCCGTCCTTGAAACCGGCCGCGCAAATCGCGATCCAGCCACGACTGGAGCCGCGTCTTCTTCTTGCCGTCCGCGAGTTGGGAGATGCCTTTCTGAATCTCGCCGAGCGTGAGGACGCTCAGATACAGGTCTTCCTCGTTCTGCGCCGCCAGCCAGGCGCACACGGCCTTCGATGGCCGCGACTTCTGGAGTTCGGAGATGAGACAGGTGTCGAGAACGTATCTCACAGACGGACCCTCCGTCCGGTGTCCTCGTCACGGACGAGGTCGAGTCGCGCGCCTCTCAGGGGAGAGTTGGCGAAGAACTCCAGGAGGCTGCCGCTGGGTCGCGTCAGCTGCCGATAGACCTTGGCCGGTATCACGACCACGGCGTCCTTGCCCCGGCGGGTCACCATCTGCGGCCCGGTCGTCAGTACCGTGTCGACCAGCTCGCTGAAGCGGTTCTTTGCATCCTGCAGCTGCCATCGGTCCAGCACGCCACACCCCCTTGGCTAGCCTGTCTAGCCAGATTATATCCCGTCACCCATCCCCCGTCACAATGGCGCCAAGCGAATCGGGCGTCACCCTGCCTGTTTGTCTGGAAATCAACAGCCGACCCGTCACGCCTCGCTCTCCGGGCCAGTCGTCAGGCGTCCGGGAGCTTCCCTTGAGTCCGGTCGACCTCAGAACCGGAGGGCCCCGCAGGTCCTGGGGCCTCTATCTTGGTGGCAACATCGTGGGACTCAAGGAGATGGTCGTGACTGAGCCTGAGCCGGCCCTGCTCGACCTGATCGACACCCATGGCGCTGATCGCCAGTTGTCCCGTGTCGAGACGCTCCACCCAGCCCTTGGCCTTCAGGTACCACACGTGGAATTCCACCAGCTCGACCGGCGTACGAAGCAGACGGGCCATTTCGTACTCACCAAGGCCCGGGTTGTTCATATTGCGTCGCCGCTGGACGTACAGGAGTGACAGCAGGTGCTCGCGGGTTTCGCGGTCGTCCCCGAAGGCGGTGCCGTCACTCGCCTCCGACGCCAGCCTCCACTTGCTGTTCCAGTACTCCTGATACTTCACGTCGTACGCGACACGGGCCTCCGGATCGGCCAGCGTCTTGTGGGCGTCGACAATCTGGCGGAACTGGTCAGGGTCCGCGGACACTTCGTTGTCGGGGTGGAACCTCTTGGCGAGATGCCTGAAGACGCGTTCGATCGTGTCGAAGTCGGCATTCGAACTCAGTTGCAGCAACTCGTAGTAATCGACAAAACCTGTGCCATTCACCAGAATCCCCCCTCCACGATCACCAGCACGGATTCAACCCCACGGCGCAGGAGCACAGCTTACCCCACGGAGCCGTGAGATCCGAACGCCGAAATCGTCGCTGCCGGCTACCTGACCGCCTCGACGTGCCATTCGGCAAGATGACGTTCCAGAAGATGATGAGTGCTGGTATTCTGCACTGAGCGTATTGCCGGGCCGTTGGCCGGAGGTGTGCGGCCGCTTCGCACGCGGAACGCGGTCGAGCGGACGTCATCGGTCAGGGCGGCCGGTTTCTGAAAGAGTCACGTGGCTATGGCGACCGATGCCAGCACGACGAAGCCGTTCGACGAGACGCCTGTTCTGGAATTCGCGCGGGCGTTTCGCGCCGCCGTGCGCGCGGTCGGGTTCTATCCCGCCACGCATCAGTCGGTGGTCGCCGCGCTTGACAAGGTTGTCGCTGCCGCTAACATCGCTTCCGCAAAAGGGTCGCTCTCTCTCTCCATCCTCCCGGGGGCTTTCCTGGCCGGGGGTGTCCTGATTGACAGCACCCAGACGGTGGTCGGCGAACTGGCCGCGATTCTGCACCGCCATGGCGTCGGCGCCATGAGTGTCGACGGCAAGGCTAGCGTTGAGGCGTGGCGGGCGTTGTTTGTGCTGCTCGGCCGCACCCCGGAAGAGATGCGGGCCGCAGGAGGGATCCAGCGACAGTGGAAGACACTGCGTCATCGGAGCCCGGCCATCCTGGAGATCGATTTCGGCGCCCTGCTGCGCGGACAGGTCGGCGGCGACTTCAACGAACTGGCAGGCATCATCAGTCATTACCTCGAGACAGCGGGTGTCGGCGCGTCGCTGCTGGACGACCCCTGCGGTGCGCTGAAGCGCGCGGTGGACAACGCCGCCGACGAACCTCAGGCAGTCGCGGCTATCCTGCGCGAATTGCGGGCGGCGGCGCAACTCACGTGGGCAGCCGCACCGGCCCAGTTCGATGACGTGTTCCGTCGGGCCGCGGCGATAGGGGAACACCTCAGTGCGGGCACGATGGCCGGGCTGCTCGATCAACGCGGTTCGGCCGAAGCGACGGTCGGTACGCTGGATATCGTGACGGCTCTTGTGGAACGGATGTCCGACACGACGGTGTCGCAGTTTGTGGCAAAGGCCATCGAACCGTCAGCGGCGGCATCTCCACGGTTGAGCGAGGTCATTACGACGCTGCTGCCTGATGCCGTCCGACGTCGCCGCGTCCTGGTGGCGGCGCAAGGCGTCGGGTTCGAAGCAGGAGTCCTGGAGAAGTGGGCGGAACTCGAGCGCGATTTGAACGCCTATTCCGACAGCAAGTTCGTGCCCGAACAGTACGCGCGCAAACTCCAGTCCGTCAACACGAGGGCTGACTCGGTGGTGCAGCGCACGCCAGACCCGCCCGCGCGGATCGCCGCGTGGCTGAACTCGATCGAGGACGACACGGTCAACCAGCTCGATGTTCAGTTTCTACTCGATCTCGCGCGCGTGGAGACTCAACCGGTTCGGACCGGCGCGGTGCTGGAGATCCTGCGCGACCACGTAGTCGAGGCTGCAGACGCCGGCAATTGGACGGACGCGGCACGTGTCGCTGAGGCGATCAAGCAGGTGGCGTCGGAATCGGATGACGGCCTCCGGCGGACGTCAGCTGCGGAGATCCTCCAGAAACTGGCGGCCTCTACGGCCACGCGGGAGGCGCTGGCGGAGCTTTCCCATGCAGATCCGCCGGAGTCGTCCGATGCCATCATCCGACTGCTGACCGCCATCGGACCAGGAATCGTGCCGGTGGTCGTTCGTCAGTGGGCGGTCGAGAGTGACGTGTCGGCCCGCGCGCGCGCCGAACGCCTCGTCACCGCCCTGGGAGAACCAGGACGCCGGGCCCTTCGCCGGGTGCTTGGTGTGGAGAAGGACTCGCCACCGGTACGGGTCGCCGCGATCCGGCTGCTGCGGCTCACTGGGGATTCGGACGACGCATCGGCGCTCGGGACGTGCCTCGCGGATTCTCACCCCGACGTTCGGCGCGAAGCCTTCCAGGCGCTGGCCACCTCGTCAACGGACCGGGCACGCGACATCCTGGCGAGCGGGATCGCCGGGGCAGATGCGGCCAGCCAGATGGTCTTCGTGGAACAGGTGGCCGGGCTGGGGCGGCAGCACGCCGTTCCCATTCTCGCGCGCTTCGTACTGCGAGTGGATCAGACTGCGATCGCGCCGCGCGTCTATCGGCTGGTCATCTCGGCCTTGCGACAGGCCGGCACTGACGAAGCAGCCAGGGCACTGATGCTGGTGTTCGGCCGGACGCGGTGGCGTGCCCCCTATCGAGCGCTGCGATTCAGAATCGCGGCCGCCTCGGCGTTGCGGGCGATTGGCGGGCCTTGGACTGGCGCCGCGCTCCGGGCTTTGGCCGGATTTGGTCAGCCGAGCCCAGTTTCGCGGACGCAAGCCCAGACGTCGAAGACAGCCGTGTCGGACCGGACGCGTACGCCATGACCACTCCAGCCGAAGGCCGCTTGCAGCAGTACGCAGAGGTCGTCCAACGCCTGAGCGGAGCCCTGCGCTCGGCGGTTCTCTATTCGATCTCGCATCCGAGCGTTGGCGAACATATCAGCGGCCTGCTGGCCGCCGTCCACGCGTTGCACCAGGTCGAACCGGTCGTGCTGATCGGGTTCATCGGCGGCGAAGTGATTGCCGACAACACGCCGCTGCTTGACGTCACCACCCATCGCGCCGAGCTCATTCAGTACATGCAGGCTCTCGGCATCAACCGTTTGGTGTTGGACCGGGGCGTCACGCTCGATGAGATCACGACGTTCGTCCAGGCGGTGGTGAAGCCGGTTCAGCCCGGTCTCCCCGGCCAGGAAGCGGACCGGTCCGGCACCGTCGATCTCGACTTTGTCAAACTCCCGCATCTGCGAGCGGGCCGCATCCCGGTGGATGTGACGTCCGGACAGTGGGGATCACGCGCGATCACGATACGGCAGGTCTACAGCGGATCGGTCGAATCGGCCCGCATGATATGGGAGAGCACGCGGCTCGAGGGAACGCCGGACGCCCCGGTCGCTCACGAAACGGTTGAGCACCTGGCGGAGGCGGTCGACAGCTCGTCGGGGATGATGATCGGTCTCACGGGCATGAAGCAGCATGACGAATACACGTTCACCCACATGGTGAACGTGTCGATCCTGACGATGGCCCAGGCGCGCACGCTGGGGGTCGGGGGGCACCAGCTGCGGGTCCTCGGTCTGGCGGCGATGCTGCACGACATCGGCAAGGTCCGAGCGCCGCTCGAGATCCTCAACAAACCCTCGGCGCTGACGCCTGCCGAATTCACGATCATGAAACGCCACACAACCGATGGGGCCGCCATTCTCCGTGCCGCCCACGAGATGCCTCGCCTCGCCGCGATCGTCGCGTTCGAACACCATCTCCGTCAGGACGGGACCGGCTATCCCGCGGGTCTCACGCGCGAGAGCCTGAACCTGGGTTCGGTGCTGTGCGCCATCTCCGACACCTACGACGCCATGCGGTCGCAGCGGAGCTACAACTCACCGTCTCCGGCCCATCGGATCGCCAGCTTCATGATGAGCAACGACGGAAGTGCGTTCGACAAACATCTCGTTCGCCGGTTCATCGACCTGATGGGGATTTTCCCGCCCGGCACGCTCGTCCGTCTCACCAGCGGAGAGATCGCGGTCGTGGTCGCCAATGACGGCCCCGACCCCTCGCTGCCCACCGTCAATGTGCTGTTCGATGTCTCGGGCGCGCGATTGCCAACTGTCGAGACTCGGAGCCTGTGGGGCGACGCGAGCGGCGCGCACGAGCCCGACGGCGGGGGGATCGAATCCGTGGTGGACGCGGCGGCGTACGATCTCGACCCGATCGGTTGCCTGCAGACGCCGTAATCAGGCGCCGGCTCCAGCCCCTCTTCTGCAGACCTCGTCAGTAGTGGAGGAGGCTGTCGACCCTCTGCCCCGCCAGCTTGTCGCGCCCCTTGAGAAAGTCCAGCTCTATCAGGAACGCCAGCGCCCGCAGATCGCCGCCAAGCTGTTGAACAAGTGAAGCCGCCGCGCGCGCCGTGCCGCCGGTAGCCAGCACGTCGTCGACCAGCAGCACACGCTGGCCCGGAGCAACGGCGTCATGGTGCAGTTCGAGCGCGTCCGATCCGTACTCCAGCTGGAAGGACTCGCGGATGGTCCTGGCCGGCAGTTTGCCTGGCTTCCGGATCGGACAGAATCCCGCACCGAGTCGATCCGCCACCGCCCCACCCAGGATGAAGCCCCGGCTCTCGATTCCGAGCACCAGGTCAATGCCGCTCCCGGCATACGGAGCGGCCAGGTGGTCGATGACCGCCTTGAATCCATCGGGCTCCCGAAGCAATGTGGTGATGTCGTAGAACAGGATGCCCGGCTTGGGAAAATCCGGCACGTGACGGATTCTCGATTTCAGGAACTCCGCGTCGAACGCGATGCTGCCAGCCATGATCGTCTCATCCCCTGATTGAAAAGTCCGCGTAGTACCCGGAGGCCGGGCCAATCTCCCGCTCAACCGCATCAACCCGCGCACCAGTCGGGCCGCGCCGAATGGCGCCCTCGAACCGGTCAAGCGCCAGCCTGTCTCCTTCGACGATCACCTCGACGCCGCCGTCGGGCTCATTCCTGACGACGCCGACCAGTCCCTCCCGGCTCGCCGCGTCATGCGTGAACCAGCGAAAGCCCACGCCCTGGACCCGACCGGCGATGTGATACGTGCGTGATTCGAGCATGACGCTGTGACCCGGGAACGACAGACTGGCGATTATAGCCGGATTGCGCGTCTCACCGGTTCTCGCAACCAAATCACTCCCGGAGTGATTACATGGAAGCGCTACCCTGCCTGCGCCAGAGATAATCACTCCGGGAGTGATCGGGCAGCACTCCGGCTGATTGACGGCCCGCGGCGTTCCAACTACGTTGGTACGACATGACCCACTCACTTCGTCCGGCCGCCCTGGACCTCGGAGTGCCCGGCTTCACGTACGCCGATCTCCACGAACCGTCCCGTCTGCGCGAGCTCTACGAGGTGTTCGCGCGCGAGGTCGAGCGGAACGAGCCGGAGTTGTGGTTCGAATGGGACAGATATCGGACTGCCCCTGACGATCCGCGGCCTGCTCCGGAAGTGTCCGGGCTGCTCGTGAGAATGGCCTCGCAGGTCAGCGCGTTTATCGGCCGGCTGTTCCGCGTCGAGCGGGAACTCGATGCATTATCGGCAGCGACCGCTGGTCAGAACGCGATCTTCCGATTCAAGGCCGACTTCGTCCGGCGCCGCGTGCTCCCCCTGCTCAAGACTTCTTCGGCGCCCGCGGCCAACGCGGAGGACGAACGTGTCGTATGCGACCTGCTCGCCGACACGGCCTTGAGTGATGACCGAGAGTTGGCCCTGGCTTCCGCCGGCTGTCGCCTCCTCGACCGCGAAGGCGCCGCGGCACGATCGGGAGACGCGACCGAGCAGGCCACCGTCGCCGCCTCGCTTGAGGCGCTGAAGCGCTGGTCTGCTGCCCGCCTGCACGATCCGGCGTACGCGTCGTGGGTGCTCTTCCGGTTCCCCGAGGGGCTGGACTTTTTCAATCTGGTCCGCGTCGAACGCGTCGAGCCTGCGCATCCGACCGTGCTCACGGGCCCGGCGTCGCAGTTGCGTCGCCGCGACGGCTTCACCCTGACCGACCCCCGAATGACCGGGCGCGAGGTGTTGAGCGAGATCCACTACTGCATCCTCTGTCACGAACGCGACAAGGACTCGTGCGCGAAGGGGCTGGCGGGGAAAGACGGCAAGGCCACCGCCAACCCGTTGGGCATCCCTCTCGACGGCTGTCCGCTCGACGAGAAGATCTCTGAGATGCATCTGCTTCGAAAACGGGGCGACGCGCTCGGGGCGCTGGCGCTGGTGACGCTGGACAACCCGATGTGTCCAGGGACGGGCCACCGGATCTGCAACGATTGCATGAAGGCCTGCATCTACCAGAAGCAGGATCCGGTCAACATTCCACAGGCAGAATCTGGCGTGCTCACCGACGTGCTCGCCCTGCCATGGGGTGTCGAGATCTACGGTCTGCTCACCCGCTGGAATCCGCTCAACGTTCGTCGTCCGTATCCGCTCCCCTACAACGGCCTGAAGGTGCTCGTCGTCGGGCTCGGCCCGGCAGGCTACACGCTTGCCCACTATCTCCTTAACGAAGGCTTCGGCGTCGTCGGGCTCGACGGTCTCAAGATCGAGCCGCTGCCGGAGGCAATTACCGGCACAGACGATGTCGCTCCGGAGCCGGTGCGAGACTGGAACCGGATCTACAGCCGGCTCGACGAGCGTCCGCTCGAAGGATTCGGAGGCGTGTCCGAATATGGCATCACCGTCAGGTGGGACAAGAACTTCCTGACGCTGCTCCACATGACGCTGGCGCGCCGGCGGACGTTGAAGATGTATGGCGGCATCAGGTTTGGCGGAACCCTGCCGATTGAAGGGGCCTGGGACCTGGGCTTCGATCACATCGCCATCGCGGCGGGAGCCGGTCGCCCGACGATCCTGGACATGAAGAACAACCTGTTGCGCGGAATCCGGCAGGCCAGCGATCTGCTCATGGCGCTGCAGCTTACAGGCGCGTTCAAGCGCCAGGCGCTCGCCAATCTCCAGGTGCGCATGCCCGCGGTCGTCATCGGCGGCGGTCTGACGGCGATCGACACCGCCACCGAAGTGATGGCGTTCTACCCGCTGCAGGTCGAGAAGACACTGGACCGGTTCGAGGCGCTGTCGGCGACGATCGGCGAGGCTGCCGTGCGCCAGGTCTACGACCCGGAAGAGTTGCAGTTGCTCGACGAGTTTCTCGCCGACGGCCGCGAGGTGCACCGGGAGCGGCGGCGGGCGGCGGATGCGGGCGAGTCGCCGAACTTCGTACCCTTGATGCAGCAACGGGGCGGCGTGTCGGTGGTCTACCGCAAGAGCATGGTGGACTCCCCTGCCTATAGATTGAACCACGAAGAAATCACCAAGGCCCTCGAGGAAGGGATCCGTTTCGTGGAACGGATGAGTCCGGAAGAGGCGGTGCCGGACCAGTTCGGTCATGTCGCCTCCGTGCGGTTCCGCGAGCAAATCAACGAGAACGGCAAGTGGCGGGAGGGTGCCGCGACCGTCACGCTACCTGCCCGTTCTGTGTTCGTTGCTGCCGGCACCACACCGAACATCATTTCCGAGCGCGAACACCCCGGCACCTTTGCGCTCGATGACAAGCGCCGGTTCTTCAAGGCCCACGACATCGAGAGGGGCGAGGACGGGCGCTTCCGCCTTGTCCCTGCACGGGAGGGTTTCTTCACGTCGCACGAACGCGATGGCCGGTTCGTCACGTACTACGGCGACAACCACCCGAAGTACGCTGGGAACGTCGTGAAGGCCATGGCGTCGGCGCGGGATGGCTTTCATCAAATCGTCAAGTTGTTTGCCGAAGAGTCCGCCACCGTCGACGCCGCCACGCAGCGGGCCCGCGACGCCGCTTGGCGGAGGTTCACGGCGGATCTGGACGAGCGGTTCCTGGCCCATGTCGTGTCGATTACGCGCCTGACGCCGACGATTGTGGATGTGCTTGTAAAGGCGCCGGCGGCCGCGCGTCGGTTCGAGCCTGGGCAGTTCTTCCGGCTGCAGAACTTCGAGACCCTCTCTCCGATCCTGGGCGCCGGCCCCGACGCGCCGCGGATGCTGATGGAGGGTCTGGCGCTGACCGGTGCCGCCGTCGACCGGGAACAGGGTCTGCTGTCGATGATTGCGCTCGAAATGGGTGTGTCGAGCCGGCTGTGTGCGTATCTGCGGCCGGGTGATCCCGTACTTGTGATGGGGCCCACGGGTTCGCCCACCGAGATTCCCAGGGGCGAACATGTGCTGCTGGCTGGCGGCGGCCTGGGCAACGCGGTGTTGTTCTCCATCGGCAAGGCGATGCGCGCCAAGGGCAACCGCGTGCTTTACTTCGCGGGCTACAAACGGGGCGAGGATCTGTTCAAACGCGAGGATGTGGAGGCCTCGGCCGATCAGCTGATCTGGACCACGGATGCCGGGCGCCCCATCGAACCGAGCCGGCCGCAGGACTCTCACTTCCGCGGCAACATCGTCCAGGCCATGGTGGCGTTTGCGAAGGGCGAGCTTGGCCTCGTGCTGATTCCGATGCCGTCGGTGGACCGGATCATCGCCATCGGCTCAGACCGGATGATGGCGGCGGTCAAGGCCGCACGCCTCACCGTGCTCGAGCCGTATCTGAAAGACGATCACATCGCGATCGCAAGCATCAACTCGCCGATGCAATGCATGATGAAGGAAGTCTGCGCCCAGTGCCTGCAGCGGCAGGTGGACCCGAAGACGGGTCAGGAGACGATCGTCTTCACGTGCTTCAATCAGGATCAATTGATGGATCGGGTGGACTTCCCGAATCTGCAGGGCCGACTGCGACAGAACACCGTGCAGGAGAAGCTGGCCAGCCTCTGGCTCGACAAACTGCTGGCCGAGCATCCCCTGCCCCACGTGTAAGTCATTACTTGATGGCGTCGAGTCTCTTCTTCTGAAGTTCCTTGTTGAACGCGGCGATGTCCGTCTTGACGATCGCCGCGAGCTTCGCGAGTTGTTCGTCCAGCCTCGTTGACAGGTCCTTGAACACGGCGTACGCCTGTTCCGTCGGCTTGCCGTCGCCGCTTTCCACGACGCCTTGCAGCGCCGCCAGTTTGTTATTCAGCTTGATCGGGAAGTTCAGGGGATCCTGGCTGCTCTGGTTTCGATACTGATAGATCTCCCCTTCGACCATGGTGAGTTTCAACCCCAGGGACTCGCCACCGATCACGACGTCCGACGACTGCCGGCCCTTCTCCTTGCTCCGAACGGTTGCGACACGGTCGGCGATCTGTTTCTTGAGATCCCTGATGCGAATCACGGCTTCGTCAGCCTGCGTCACCTTGTCTCGAATCTGGAGCGCCAGCGTGAACTGGTCCTGAAGATCGCCCTGGCTGATCGTCGTCAGGTTCGGGTTCTTTCGAATCGTGAACCCGACGGTCTTCGCAACGCCGCCCGCGGTGAGGCGAATCTGGTAAGTGCCGGGCACGGCCACCGGCCCGCGCGTGCTGCCCGCCCACAGGATCATGCCCGGAAAGTCCTTGGCGTTCGCGTACCGCATGTCCCAGACAAATCGGTTCATGCCCGCCTTCGTGGCGACACGCGGCGCCTGCCGACGGGGTCCTTCCTCATCGCCTGCCGGCGCCGCCTCCGGCTTGGCCGCGTCTTTCTCAGTCGTTCCGGCGTATGTATTGACCACCTGGCCCTGCGCGTCCAGGATCTCAATCGTCATCTTGTCGGCCTGGCTCTTCAGGAAGTAGTCAATCGACACGCCCCGGCTGATGCCGCGAATCGCCGCCGGTGGATCGAACAGATGCACGTCCGCGTCGGTCAGACCAGGCGCGAACTGGCGCAGGATCGCGGCGTTGTCGAGAATGTAGAACGACCTGCCATGAGTGCCGATCACCAGGTCGTTTTCGGTGGAGACGATGCCATGCACCGGCGTCACCGGCAGATCCAGGCGCAGCGATTGCCACGCCGCGCCGTTGTCGAACGACACGTAGAGGCCATGCTCCGTGCCGAGATACAGCAGGCCCGGCTTCTTGATGTCCTCCCGAATCGTGCGTGCGAAGTCGTCCGCCGGGATGCCCGTCACGATCTTCGCCCACGTCTTGCCGAAATCGTCGGTCCGGAATACGTACGGCGCCCGATCGTCGCGCTGATAGCGATTCGCCGCCACAAGGGCCGTTCCCGGCTTGTGGGGCGAGGCCTCGACCAGACTGATGCGCGCAAACGCGGGCAGCGCGGGCGGCGTCACGTTGCTCCACGTCTTGCCGCCATCCTGCGTCAGCTGCACATAGCCGTCGTCCGATCCCGTCCAGATCACGTTGACGTCGTGACGCGACGGCGCGATGGTGAACACGGTCGCATAGGTTTCCACACCCGTCTGATCGAGCGTGATCGGGCCGCCTGACGGCCCCATCGTCGTCGGATCGTGGCGCGTCAGGTCAGGGCTGATGCGCTCCCAGCTCTGTCCCTCGTTGGTCGTTTTCCACACGTGTTGCGAGCCGACGTAGAGCACCTTCGGATCGGCCGGCGAGAACACGATGGGATAGGTCCACTGGAAGCGCTCGGTGATGTCGATGGCCGAGTAGCCCATCGGGTTGTCGGGCCACACGTTGATCGCCCGCTCCTGGCCGGACTTCCGGTCGTGCCGTGTCAGATGACCGCCGTAGCTCCCTGCGTAGAAGATATCGGGGTTGCGCGGGTCCGGTGCGATGTAGCCGCTCTCTCCGCCGCCAACGTCGTAGAATTCGCTGCCGTTCCCCCGGCTGTCCATGCACGCCGTGCTGTTGTCCTGCTGCGCACCGCATACGTGATAGGGCACGTCGGTGGTGATAAAGGCGTTGTAGAGCTGCGCCGTGGGAAACGTCTGAGGCGTCCACGTCTCGCCACTATTGACCGAGACATTGGCGCCGCCGTCGTTCGAATTGACCATCCGCCTGGCGTCGTTGGGCGCAATCCAGAGATCGTGGTTGTCGCCGTGAGGCACGCGAATCGCCGTGTAGGTCTTGCCGGCGTCGGTCGATCGATAGAACCCGGTGTTGAGCACGTACATCGTGTCGCGGTCGCCCGGGTCCGCGTAGATGCGCGAGTAGTAGAAGGCCCGCTGGCGGAGACGCCGCTCGCCGTTGACTTGCGTCCATGTCGCGCCCGCATCATCGGAGCGGAACACGCCGCCGTTCTCGCTTTCGATGATGGCGAATACCCGTTTGCCGTCGACCGGCGACACGGCCACGCCGACCTTGCCCCAGATGCCGGCCGGCAGACCGGGGTTTCTGGTCAGCTCCGTCCACGTCGTGCCTCCATCCGTCGACTTGAGCAGACC
This sequence comes from Acidobacteriota bacterium, assembly GCA_026393755.1. Lineage (NCBI taxonomy): Bacteria > Pseudomonadati > Acidobacteriota > Acidobacteriota bacterium. Next base: position 12,690 of record JAPKZO010000022.1, on the reverse strand, counting down.
GCTTCCGGGGCCGCCGCTCGACAGCGAATGCGGCGTTCGGAACACCTCCCACATGGCAGCGTACAACACGTCGGGGTTGTTCGGATCCATCGACAGGTCAACGACGCCGGACTTCGGATCGTGAAACAGGATCCGCTCCCACGTCTTGCCGCCGTCCTTCGACCGAAACACGCCGCGCTCGGGTCCGGGCGCGTACGGCTTGCCCAGCGCCGCCACATAGACCAGATCGGGATTCTTCGGATGAACCCGAATCCTCGAGATCGCCTGCGTGTCAGTGAGACCGACCGACGTCCACGTCTTCCCGGCGTCGGTCGACTTGTAAACACCGTCGCCCTGGATGATGTTGCCGCGTAGTTCGGTCTCGCCCATCCCGGCGTAGACGATGTCGGGGTTGGACTCCGAGACGGCGAGGGCGCCGACCGATGAGGTCTTCAGGAACTTGTCCGTCACGGGCCGCCATGTCGTACCGCCATCCGATGTCTTCCACACTCCCCCGCCGGTGGCGCCGAAGTAGTACTCGAACGGCCGCGACGCGCTGCCTGCGACGGCGACGGAGCGGCCGCCACGGTTCGGCCCAATCGCCCGCCACTTGAGCGATGAGAAAAGCGTGCCCGGGGAGCCGTTCGCCGGTGGTGGAGCCTGGGCGAAGGGCTGGACGCCCAGCGCCAGCACGGCGAATCCCACGAGACAGGCTGCGGCAAACGTCCGACGCGATACACTTCGGCGCATACGCGAGACTCCTTGGGAATAGCCCCTTACTTCTCGTCGAGTTTGCGGCCCGCGTCCAGCCTGTCGAAGTTCAGGATGGCATTGAACACGAAGCCGTAGCTCCCCTGTGTTTCGCCACGCCACATGGGGTTGTTCGCGAACACCACTACGTGCCCCTTGTCGAGCGGCACGTCAACCAGCGCCGGCCGCTGGGCGATCTCGTTGCCGTTCTCGATGAGCCCGGAGACGAGCAGGTCCTTCGCGTCACCGTATCGGAGAACGACCCTCGGACGGAGTTGGGGAGGAATGACGCTGAGCGGATTGCGAAGCTGCTCCGGAGTCACCGGTGCGGCCTGCCATGGCTCGACCTTCGGCTCTTCCGGCGGCGTCACGACCGGGAAGCCCTGCACCTGATCCGGGTCGTCCGCCGTGCCTCGTCCAGTGGGCCGCTCCGGGCCGCCGGCGGCGGCACCGCGTCCACCGCGCCCGCCAAGCAGGTTGGAAACGCCCATCACGAGGCCGGGTGCCGAGTAGATGGACAGCCCGTCGCCGTACCCATACGCAATCGGGCTCGTCCCGTCGACGATCTTGGCGCGCATCACCGTGCCTGGCGCTTTCAACCGGGTCGCCTCCTGTACCGACACGCCCGGTGTCATCCCGAACATGTTCGCCAGAATCGTGGTGTCATCGGCGACGATCAACAGGCCGCCCTTTCGGACGAAACTCTCGAGATTCGCGACTCCGGAGAGTCCGAGGCCTGGACGCATGTCGTCGGTCGCATCGATCTTGCCGATGTTCGGCGTCAGCTCCGTCGTCTTCCATGGCATCGGGTTTCGCCACATCGGCATCCCGCTGACGATCTGCTGCGCGCCACGTCCGACGGGCGGAAACACGAGCACGTCCCACCGGGCGTTGAGATTGTTCTCCTTCGCCACGACCTGTGTGCTGATGTAGTCGTACGGGATCCCCAGCCGATCGAACTCCATCCGCCACCAGCCCTCGTCCTGCGTGCCGATCCAGGTGTGGATGTACCCGATCCGCGGCGCCTTCACCGCGTGTGTCTTCACGGTCGGAGTCGCTGCAAGCGCATGGGCCTGCAGGCCCAGTTCGGTCGCGAACTTCTGCACGTCGGCCTGCGCCGTGTTCTTGATCAGGAACGAGCCGCGGTTGAACTTCTTCCCGCCAGCCTCGAACGGCTCTTCAGCGACATCGACGGCCGCGTCCTTGATCCGGTACCGCAACGCGATCAAGGACGGATCGGCGTCGTTGTTGACGGCAAACAGGCTCCCGGTGCCGACGACTCCGCTTGCCGCCTTCACGTCAACCACCTTCTCCATGGCGACGTCGAGCACCTTCGCGTCAGTGACCCGGACGACCTGCACGTTGAACAGTTCGCCAAATGTCCAGCCAGTGTCGTCGTACGGTCGCTTCTGCGGATCGTTCGGGCTCCAGTATTGATAGTCGAGCAACGCGTCGGCGATGCGGCTGTACGGCTGATCCATGCGGATGATGTAGCTGCCAGCGGGGAACTGGCGCGTCTCGGTCGCGGGCTTCTCATCTCTCTTCGCTTCCGTCTTCGGCGCCTCCTCAGTCGGCTTGCCCGCAACTCCCTCCTCGGCGTCGCGACGCGCGGGCTTCTTCTTGACGGGCATGGTCACGCTGAAACTGGCCGTCGCGCGCGAAATCTCCACTGCCTGCCGCTGCAGCACGCGCAGCATTTCCGCCTGTGCGCCCGGGCGTGCCTCGTCTCCCGGCAGCACGTACGCCGCCGGCCCTTCGACGGTCGGCTTCGTCACGGAGCGCTTGCTCTTGAGATAGAAGTTCTTCAGGAACAGCTTGGTGTTGCCGGAAAAATACGAGAGCGCCGTCAGCAAGCCGGTCTGCTGGTAGTTGTTGTTGTTGCGCTGCGACCACATCACTTTCGGCAGCGGCGGATTCTGCTTGTACCAGGTCCGCGCGTAGTCGCCCGGCTGGAGCTTTCGTTCGACCGTGTCGGCGCCGGCATTGCCAAAGGTCTCGTAGAGGCGGCTGATCCCGTTGTGCATGGCGCCGATGAACATCAGGTAGCCTGGGGACCATGTATCAAACGTGCCGTGCGTGAACGCTCCCGGCATGCCGAACTTGGTCATTTCGGACATGTTGTTCCAGCCCAACAACTGCCACTCGTCGGTGAGGATGGGATCGACCCACGCGTTGTAGGGACCATCCCCAACCGTGTTGTCGTACAGGTACGGCACTGACTCGTGCAGGTCGTGCAGCACCTGAATCTTCTGCCCGACGACGGTGTTGATCACATTTCGCGTCAGGGCGAGCGTCGCGCCCATGGCGTCCCGGTTGTTGTCATGCGCCACGTACTTGCCCCAGTAGGCCAGCGACGGCCACGTCTCGTCGGGATGCGCCAGATGCCACTTGTAAATGTCGACCTGCCGGTCCCGCCCATCGGTCTCGATGACCGGGGTGATGAGCGTGATCATGTTGTTGCGGATGGCCTTGATGTACGGGCTGTCATCGACGACCAGCCGATACGCCAGTTCCATCAGCGCCGTTGGCGCCCCCGTCTCGGGAGAGTGGATGGCCCCGGTGATGTAATAGACGGGCACGGATGCCTCGATCAGGCGATCGGCTTCCGCATCGTCGAGCTTGATCGTCCGCGGGTCGGCCAGCTTTGCCAGCCGGGCACGGTTCTCGTCCATCTTCGCCATCACCGACTCGGCGGCAATCGCCACGGCGATCATCTCGCGGCCTTCCTCCGACTTGCCGATTGAGAACACCTTCACCCGGCCCGGGCTGGCCTTCTCCAGCAATCGCATGTACGCGTGAACCTCTGCCGAGTACGGCAGCTTCCCCGGCGCACCGGCCACATCCCCGAGGACCGCCTTCGGCGTCGGCACCGTCTTTGAAGCCGGCAGATAATCGACCAGCGGCGACAGGAAGAACGGCTCGGTCGTGTACTCCTTGATCTTCTTCGTGTAGTCTTCGTCGATCGGTTGTTTCGGGTCGCGGGCATACTTGCTCGGCTGCGCGGTCAGACCAACGCCTGCCAGCACGAAGATGGCGCAGAGCGCCGCGAGACGGAAGCCTGTGAGACGTTTCATGGATGTCCTCAACTTGCGGGCCGGCGCAGGCCCCGATGATGAAGCGCCCGCTGGAATCCAGGCCGCTGGCTCCCGGCAGGGCGACGTTCAGCTGCGTTGCGAAATCTTATCAACAATCGGCCCGGCGGTGGGATCAATCAGGTCCCGCAGACCCGCCGGGCCCCTGGAAGACCGGCTTCACCCGATGGCGTGCGACTCGGGCGGGTGGTTGATTGCAAGTCCCTGTGGCGGCCGGCCCGCCGATGTGGCACTCTTGTTCTCTCGCGACACACCCGGGTGCCCTCGATCTGGCCGCTCGCCTCGTGTCGCGATGTCCACACGTCCGTCAGTCGTCTGACACACGAGGTATTGTCGATGCAATCGCGCCGGATTCTTCCCGTCCTCCTGTTGCTGTTCGTCGGCAGCGGATGTGCCGCCCTGGTCTACGAAGTCGTGTGGTTCCAGCTGTTGCAGTTGGTCATCGGCTCCTCGTCGGTCTCGCTGGCCGTGCTGCTTGGCACCTTCATGGGCGGGCTCTGTCTCGGGAGTTTTGCCTTTTCGCGCTTCGTGTCGGTGACGACCCACCCGATGCGTGTGTACGCGACGCTTGAACTTGGCATCGGCGCCATCGGGCTTCTCGTCCTGTTCGGCATGCCCCTGGTCGGCGGCGTCTACACGGCCTGGGCCGGATCGGGAGTGTGGGGGCTCATTCTGCGGGGCCTCGCCGCCGGCATCTGTCTCCTTCCGCCCACGGTGCTCATGGGGGCAACACTGCCGGCGCTGTCGCGCTCGGTCGAGACAACGCCGGCGGGCGTCGCCTGGCTCGGGTTCTTCTACGCGGGCAACATCCTGGGCGCGGTGCTCGGCAGCCTGCTCGCCGGCTTCTATCTGCTGCGCGTCTACGACATCCCGACGGCAACCTACGCCGCGGTCGGCCTGAACGCCGTTGTCGCGTTGGTCGCCTGGGGGCTTTCTCACGCGATTACGGTCCCCGCCCCGGCGGCGCCGACCAAGGCCCCGGAGCCGGTGGCCGGGTCACGCGCCCTCCATGTCGGGATTGCGCTGTCGGGCATGACGGCGCTCGCGGCGGAAGTGATCTGGACGCGGCAGCTTTCGCTGCTGTTTGGCGCGACCACGTACACGTTCTCGCTGATTCTGGCGGCGTTCCTGACGGGACTCGGCATCGGCTCCAGCATCGGGTCCGCCCTGGGCCGCACGGTGTCCAGGCCTCGGCTCGCGTTCGGCTGGTGCCAGGCTCTGCTGGCCGTCGCGATCGCCTGGGCGGCGTACATGCTGTCCGACTCGATGCCCTATTGGCCCATCGATCCGTCGATTGCGAAGAATCCGTGGTTCAACTTCCAGATCGACTTCGTCCGCTGCCTCTGGGTTGTGCTTCCCGGTGCGATCCTGTGGGGCGCGAGTTTTCCGCTGGCACTCGCATCGGTCGCCAGGCCCGGACACGATCCGGCCCAACTGGTCGGACGCCTGTACGGCGCCAACACGATCGGCGCGATCGTCGGATCGCTTGTCGGCGGCCTCCTCCTCGTGGTCTGGCTCGGCAGTCAGCACGCGCAGCAGTTGCTGATTCTGATCTCCGCCCTCTCTGCGCTGCTCATCCTGATGCCGGCTGGAAAGGATGAGCCGAAAGATGCGAGCACGCGATTCGCTGTCTCGGCGATTGCGATTGGCATTGGGTCAACACTGCTAGCGGTGCTGGCCGTACACGGAATACCAGGGCTGCTGGTCGCCTACGGCCGGTACTCCGCGACGCGAGTCGGTCAGGCGGACGTGTTCTACGTCGGCGAAGGCATCAATGCGTCGGTCGCGGTGTCCCGACTGGCCGACGGCACCCTCAACTATCACAACGCCGGCAAGGTCCAGGCCTCCAGCGAGGCGCAGGACATGCGGCTCCAGCGCATGCTCGGCCACATGACCACGCTGATTCCTGCCAACCCGCGTTCGGTCCTCGTCATCGGCTGCGGCGCGGGCGTGACGGCTGGCGCCGTATCGGTCGATCCGCGCGTCGAGCGGCTCACGATTGCGGAAATTGAGCCGCTTGTGCCGCGGACGGTGTCGACCTACTTCAGCCAGTTCAATTTCGACGTCGTCCGAAACCCCAAGACGACGGTTCGGATAGACGATGCGCGGCATTTCATCTTGACGAGCAGGGAGAAGTTCGACGCCGTCACGTCGGACCCGCTCGACCCGTGGGTCAAGGGCGCCGCGATGCTCTATTCGAGGGAGTTCTTCGAACTGGTCAAGCAGCACCTGAATCCCGGCGGCGTGGTGACGCTGTTCGTGCAGCTTTATTGGAGCAACGAAGAAGCGGTCAAGAGTGAGCTCGCCACATTCTTCGAGGCTTTCCCGAACGGCGTGGTCTGGGGCAACACCTACCAGGGCGGAGGATACGACTTGGTCCTGCTCGGCCAGGTGGAGCCGACCGTGATCAATCTGGACGACATCGAAGCGCGGCTGCACCGTCCGGAATACGCCACGCTGTACACGTCGCTTCGAGAGATTGGCGTGCAGTCGTCGATCGATCTGTTTTCGACCTACGCTGGACAGGCGCGCGATTTGGGGCCCTGGCTCAAGGACGCCGCGATCACGCACGATTCGAATCTGCGGCTGCAGTACCTGGCGGGCATGGGCGTCAATCTGAACATCGGGCCGTCGATCTATAGCGGCCTGCTGGCCTATCGCCGCCAGCCAACCGCCCTCTTTACCGGGTCGGATCAGATGAAGTCGGCGCTGTGGGCGGCGATGGAGACTGCCGGGCGATAGCAGCTCGGTGTGAAAGCCGGAACGGGATCCGGGAACACCTCGCCCGATCCCGAAGGCCGGTCGACGCAGGCACGATCCGGCGAATTGTGCGGGAAGAGCTTCGAAAGGCAGGCTGAGGGCGGCCCTACGCCAAGCTCTTCAGGATGCCGGCCAACCAGGCCGGGAGCCTGGCGGCGAGGAACACCGACCGCCCGGATTCGAACACGCCGACCTTGCGGAATGGCCGGCGCAGGTCCTGGTTGTCGAACACCCAGACGAACGGCAGCACGGCGATGGCCGCCTGCAGATTGAGCATGGTCCGCGGGAACCTGGACACCAGCCGGTCGCTCGGGACGTCGTGGCAGCACTGGGACACGCGCATCGCCACGCGCTGTTCGGAAGTCTCGGGGCCGTCGATGCCGATGAAGCACAACACGACGGTGTATCCGGCACCGACGGCCCCTTGCAGAAACGCCAGTTTGTCGCCCACCGGGTCCGAAAACACCGTCTCGAGGACAAAGCTCTCACCGACGCGCACCAGCGAGTCGCGAAGGGCCTCGGTGACGTGCATCGCAGCCTGGTCACTCAGGCCCATCTCTCGCGCGATGACGTCCGCGTTCACGAGTCGGAGCCCCGTCGGCGCGAGGTGGGCGTGATAGAAAGTGGATTTTCCGGCCCCGTTGGGGCCGGCCAGCGCGAGAATGAGCGGACGGGCGTCGAGAGGATTCACGCCCTGCCCGAACGCAGTGGCTCGAAACGGCGCCGGACGAAGCGGCCGAGCGTCCGGCGCCCGTTTGCGTCGATCTTCTCCACGACGCCTGTCGCACGCGACGCGGGCTCGTAATGAGGGTAGGGAATTGTGACGAGGTACTCCGACACCCGCCTCCGCCCGCCCGGCGAATCAACGTTGGCCAGACATTTTGACAGCGGTCGAACCCTGCCAGACCGCGCGAGGGCCAGCACACGCGCACCGTCGAGCACCGGCTCGATGGCCCGGCCAAGGTTCGCCCAGAATTCGATCTGGCCGGCGATCGATCGTTCCGCAATGCCACCCACGACCCGGGCGTCAAGGACCAGAGCGTCTGAAAGCTTGACCGGCTGGCTCATACGCCCATGGTAGCATTTTGCTACCGCTCGTCAACCCCGGAGCCTGGTTTCGATGACCTCCTCGCCATGGCGTCCCCCGCCGCCATCGTCCGGCCGGCGGAAACGACTCCGCTTGCGTTACCAGCCCATCCGTTCTCGCAAGCTCGTGATGTGCGCGGTATGGTGACGGCCGTGCCACGCATACAGGGCCAGCGCCAGGTTGAGGCTGACTGGCCCATTCTTGGAGTGCTGGAATGTCCTGTCGAATGCCTTCGCGTCGAGACTCCGCAGGAACGTGACCCAGCGCGCGTGCACACCATCCACCAGACTCAGGGAAATGCCGATGTCGGGTGACGTCGCGTCGGGACACTCCGCCCACTGCGCCTCGTTGAAGCCCGTGACGAAGGGGTTGTCGTCGGTGGCCGCCAGCTTGAAGCGCATGTAGGCGTTCATGTGGCTGTCGGCCACGTGGTGAATCACCTGGGCACAGGTCCAGCCGCCGTCGCGGTACGGCTGCAGCAGTTGCGCAGTCGACAGCCCATCGATTGCAGCGCGCAGACGTGCCGGCGTCGCTTCAATACTCGCGATAAACTTCACTCGCCCCTGTTCGCTGAAGTTGTCCGGTGCCACAAACGGTCCGATCGGATAACGAGGGTCCGGCATGTCCATTACTCCCTGAGAAGACGATACGCTCAGTGATTCGCTGGTAGGGCCATCAGCTGAATTCTCGGCGGTCGGTGCCGCTAGTCAGCCCGCAGCGCCTCGGCCGGATCTATCGACGCGGCTCGTCTCGCGGGGCCGACTCCGGCCACCAGACCGACCAACGTGAGGAGCGCGATGGACGTCAACGCCGTCATCAGCGAGATGTGCGGGCGGGCGCCGGCGGGCACCTGCGGAATGAACACGGCGATGCCGGTCAGCGCCCACGCGATCAGAATGCCAGCGAGGCCACCGGACAAGGTGATGGCCAACCCCTCGAACAGGAAGCCGATGAAGATGGCTCGCCTGGTCGCGCCCAACGCCCGGCGGACGCCGATCTCCTGACGCCGTTCGCGCACCGAGACGAGCATCACGTTGGCGACACCCACGGCGCCCACGAAGAGCCCGATGCCGCCCACCAGTCCCACCACGAACTTCAGCGTCGTCAACACCAGATTCAACTGTGCCATCCGTTCGATGGTATTGATGACCTGGATCTCTCCGCTCGTTTCTCCCCGCTGCTTGCGCTGGCGATCGAGGATCGTCCTGGTCTCCACCACTGCCGCGTCCGCCGTGTCCGGTGAGCGCAGTCGAAACCGCAGCATGAACGCATTTCCAGTGCCAGTGAAGGCTGCGGCGCACGCCTTGAAGGGCATATAGATGCTGCGGTCCGGAGGAGCCGGAATACCCGCCGTCTGGTCGCCGACCCAATCGAGCACGCCGACCACGACAAAGGGCCATTCGCCGATCACGATCGTCTGGCCGATGGGCGACTCCTGATTGAAGAGGTCCGCCGCGAGGTCGGCGCCGAGCACGGCAGCACGCGATCCGTCTGCGTATTCACGATCAAGAAACAGCCGCCCTCGCGCGACGTGGACATCCAGAATGTCGAAGCCGCTCTCGGTGAGACCACGGATGTTCCAGTTCTGCGTGCTCCGACGAGAGGTCCGGATGACACCAGAGCCCATGTTCTCGGCAGAGCCGATGTCGAAGTACTCGCTCGACCGGAGCATCGTCTCCACGTCCGCGGGTCGCACCGTCACCGGAAACCCGCGCGGATCGCGCGTCGATCGCTGCGAACTGGCTGTGACCTGGATGAGGTTTCCCCCGACGGCGCCGACGGTGTCGAGCATGAAGCGGTGGATGCCGGACACAATGGATACGAGCAGCACGACCGCGGTGATGCCGGTGGCGATACCAAACGATGACAGCGCCGCCTGCATCCGGCGGGCGCGCAGGTTCGTGGCCGCTTCGCTGAGGATGTTTCCAGCAATCACGGCGCTCGATCCGCGGGTGCGGTCGCCGTGGCCCATCACCGCGCCCTGCACACGACCGTCTGGCCCTGCTCGAGGCCGGACCGAATCTGGATCCGATCGCTCTGGATGACGCCAACTTGGACGGTGAACGACCGATCGCCGGTCTTGGATCTGACGACCACGTAGGACCGCCCGGTCGAATCCGCCCGCACGCAGCGTTCCGGCACCGACACCGATTGCGCGCTCGCGTTGAGCACGATGTCGGCCTGGGCAGGCACGTTGACCCAGCCGCCAGGGGGCTGGGACTTCAGCGCGATGACGATCGGAAATGTCGTGAGCTTCGACGACTGGTCAACGTCGCCCGCGGTCGAGACCGACTGCACGTTCGCCGGCAGCACTTCGGCGGTGTCGGAGTCCAGACGCACCCTGGCCGTCTGGCCGATCCGCAGGCGCTTGGCATCCGACGCCGTGGCCTTGGCATAGAGCGCGGACTGGCGTGCGTCGCCCAGTGTCATCAGCACGGTCCCACCCATGGAAGACTGGCTTACCCCGGCGACACCGCTTCCGAGTTCGACCAGGCGCCTCAGGACGAACGCGTCAAACGGCGCTCGGATGGTGGTGTGCTGCAGCTGAGTGCGCGCCTGCACGACTGCCGCGCGCATCTGGGCGATCCGGGCCTGGCTGCTGTCGATGTTCCGTTTCGCTCGCTCAACCGCCCGTTCTGATGACCGCAGTTCCAACTCGTGCTGTTCCAGCTGATCCTTCGGAATGAGGCCCCGTTGGTAGAGGGCTGTCGATCGTTCGAGCGTCTTCCGCTTCAACACGACCGTGTCCTGGTCGAGGTCGAGCCTGGTGGCCGCGTCTTGCAACTCCGCCTGGCTGAGATTGGCCTCGGCCTGGTCTACCGCCGATTGCGCCAGTTTCGAATCGAGTCTCACCAGTTCCTGGCCCTGAGACACGCGGTCGCCTTCCCTGACCGCGACGGCCTCGACAATTCCGGAGGCCTCCGCCCGGAGATCGATCGTCACGGCCGGCCTCACCTGGCCGGAAACAACGAGCACATCCTCCATGGCCGAGAGTTGGGCCTGGAACATCTCCTCGCGCGCGTTCGCGCCCTGCGGGCGCGGCCCGAACTTCCCCCACGCCGCGTACGCGATCGCGAGGATGATCACGAGAGCGATGAGGTACTTCGTCATCCGGCGCAGCGTTGGCATGTCCTTGGTTCTCTCCCCGTCCGCATCAAAGCATGATTGCCGTCGAGAGTCTACCGGATCACTGGACTGACTGCCACCCGCGCGCGGGCTGGTGCGTCCTGCCGCCCCACATCACCCGCGATCGCGTCGCACCGTGACGCGCTGACCACGAATCTTGGTGGCCCGCAAGGCCGCCACAATGGAATCGGCCAGCGCGGCCGGCACCTCGACAAGCGCGTGAGTGTCGGTGATCGTGATGGCGCCAAGCAGGTGCGAGGGGATGTCCGCCTCTCCCGTAATCGCCCCCACGAGGTCCCCGGGCCGAATCCCCGCAGTCTTCCCGGCGCCGACAAACAGCACAGCCATCGGTCCCACGTGCTCGCTGGCGCGAGTGCGTGATTTCGCCACACGCGGGAGCTCACGATCGCCGCCTCTGGTCACCGGTCGATCGCCGCTCCGGGCCTGCTCGCGGGGGCCGCTCCGGCCGCGGTCGCGGGGGTGATCGTGTGGCGGTACACTCGCGATCTCAGCCGCCGGCAGCGTCGACTCGGACGCCTCGTGCACCAGCGTCACCGCCGCCGCCGCGACATCGAACACATCGAAGTCCTGCGCGAGCGCCTCGACGATCGCCCGGACCTCTTCCAACCCGCCCTTGGCGAGCCGCGCGCTCAACTGGTCGCGCGTCGAGTCGAGGCGACGGGCCCGCAGGTCGGCCAGGCTCGGGAGCGGCAGGATCTCGATCTTCTGCCTGGTCAGCGCCTCGACCGATCGCAGGAAGCGATGCTCACGAGGATCGGCCAGCGTAATGGCGATACCGTCGCGGCCGATGCGCCCGGTGCGACCGATCCGATGGACGTAGACCTGGGGCGAGATCGGCACGTCGTAGTTGATGACATGCGACACGTGTTCGATGTCGAGGCCGCGGGCGGCCACGTCGGTGGCGACTAGAATGTCGGCCTGCTCCTTCCGGAACATCTGCATCACGCGATCCCGGTGCTTCTGCTCCATCCCGCCGTGGAGGCCCTGGGCACCGAACCCGTGCGCGTTCAACTTCTCGGTCAACTCGTCCACTTCGATGCGCGTCCGGCAGAACACGATTGCCGACTTCGGATTCTCGAATTCGAGAATCCGGCCGAGAGCCGCCACCTTCTGACCGCGTCCAACGACGTAGGCCGTCTGCCGAATGCGCGGGAGCGTCCCGGCTACACGTTTCTCGTGAGCGATGGTCACGCGGCTGGGGTTCTTGAGGTGTTTCCCCGCGATCGCGGCAATGCGCGGCGCCATCGTTGCCGCAAAGAGCGCCGTCTGCCGAGTGTCAGGGGCCTGCGCGATGATCGTATCGATGTCGTCGGCGAAGCCCATGTCGAGCATCTCGTCGGCTTCATCGAGCACGAGCACCTCGAGCACACCCAGATCGAGCGTTCGGCGCCGCAGGTGGTCGAGGGCGCGTCCAGGAGTCGCGACGACGATGTCCGCCCCGCGCCGAAGGGCGCGGATCTGCTGATCCATCGGGGCGCCGCCATACAGGGGCACGACGTTCAGCGGGAATCCCTTCGCGTACGTGTGGATCGCCTCGGAGACCTGTATGGCCAGTTCGCGTGTCGGCACGAGAACCAGCGCCCGGGTGCCCGCAGGCCCGTGGGTCGCACGAACAGCAAGCCGGTCGATGATGGGGAGCGTGAATGCTGCGGTCTTGCCGGTGCCGGTTCCCGCGAGGCCGATCAGGTCGTGTCCCTCCCGCAGCAGCGGGATGGCCTCGCGCTGGATCGGGGTCGGCTCTTCGTAGCCGAGCGCCGTGACTGACGCCACCAGTTTCGGGGCCAGTCCAAGGGAAGAGAAACCGGATGCCGAAGCGGTCTTGAGCGAAGTCGTCATCCCATCATCTTACGCGCTTGGACAGACCGCTGCCGGATC